>NZ_RZQP01000062.1:0-29335 GCF_003998165.1 Mesorhizobium sp. M7A.F.Ca.US.007.01.2.1
GGGCGGCGACGCCTTCGAGGATGCCGGCATGGATGGCATCATCGATCGAGGTGCCGGCAAGGCCGCGGATTTCAAGCAGATTGCCGCCCTTGGGCTGGAACTTGGCCATCTGCTCGACTTCCTGCTTGCCCATGTCCTTGAAGTCGACGACGACGCGGTAGGCGCAAGGCTCGGTCACGGTGCCGTCGAAGGAGACGACGGTGATGCCGGCATCGCAGGCCTGCTTGATGGCGCCGTTGAGCGCATCCGGCGAGGCAGCGTTGATGACGATCGCGTCATAGCCCTGCAGGATCAGGTTCTGCACCTGCGCCGCTTGCGTCGGCACCTCCTTGTCGGCGGTGGTGAAGATGTCGGCCGCGCCGACCACCTTGTCGGCGACTGCCTTTTTGGTGACGATGCCATAGCTGTCGAGCATCGCCTGCCGCCAGGAATTGCCGGCATAATTGTTGGAGAAGGCGATCTTCTTGCCACTGGTGTCGGCCAGCGCCGTGCCCGAAGCGAGCATTGCCGCCAGAGCGCCCAGAACGAACAGTTTCTTCATGTCGTTATCCTCCCAGATGTGTTGACTGCTGCATTCCCACCGGCTTTGACCCCGGCACTCCCAACTCTGATTTGAGCACGGATTGTCGCGAGCTCAAAACAGTCTCAATCCCGGCACGCGCACCCTGAGCCGGTACAGCGACGTCGACGCGGTAATGTAGAGGCTTTGCAAATCGTCGTCGCCGAAGGTGAAATTCGCGCAATCTTCGGGCGTCCGGATGACGCCAAGAATGGTGCCCGACGCGTCGAAAATGTGGATGCCGCCGGGTCCGGTGCAGTAAAGATTGCCGCGGCTGTCGATCTTCATGCCGTCGGGCGCTCCCGGCCCCTCGCCCTCGGTTACTGCCCACACCGCGCCGCCATTGAGGTCGCCATTGGCTTCGACGCCGAACACCCTGATGTGCCCGCGTTCGGTGTCGTTGATGAACAGCCGCGACTCGTCCAGCGAAAAGCACAGCCCGTTCGGCTGCCCGAAATCGTCGGCCAGCAATGTCAGCCGGGCGCCGTCGCCATCGATGCGGTAGACGCCCTGGAACGGCAGCTCCTGCGGGCGTGGCACGCCATAGAACTCCCTCCGGCCATAGCCCGGATCGGTGAAGTAGATCGATCCGCCGGTGGCAACGACGATATCGTTCGGGCTGTTGAGCTGCTTGCCCTGATGATGCGTGGCCAGCACTGTTGCGCTGCCGTTGGGCTCGGCGCGGGTCACGCGGCTTGTTGCGTGCTCGCAGGTGACCAGCCGCCCCTGGCGGTCCAGCGTGTTGCCATTGGCCTTGTGGCTCGGCTCGCGGAACAGCTCGATCTCGCCCTCGGCACTGCGGCGATACATCCGGCTTTCCGGAATGTCGGAGAAGACCAGCCATTTCTCATAGGGATGCCAGACCGGTCCTTCGAGGAAGCCGAAGCCGCTCGCCAGCATTTCGATCGGCGCATCGCCGACGACATCGTCGAAGCCGGACTGACGCGCACGCGCCGGCACCGACATCATCGGCTCCCGGCGCGAACAGCCGTGCTACTCCGCATGGTGACGAATGGCATGAGCGCTTCCCGATACAGTCTTCTTGTTGGGGCAGAGCGTAGGCGCGGTCCCGACGAGCCGATACGGGTCAAAGCGCACGGGCGACTGTGCATTTGCACAGTCGCCCGTGCCTATCGAGCGTAGAATACCGGCGACGTCAGATCAGGGCCGGCGAACACTTCGCAAAAGCGCGGTCAAGGTTGCGCTCGCGCACGCCACCGCCACGAGCACGACAACGCCGGCAGAGTTGGACTCCTGTTGTGTTCGAGCTGAGCCGTGCTGCGCGGGCAGAGGGCTGTGAACCAACCTCTTCAGATCGGACCGGCTGCCGTGCCGAACGGAATAGGCGCGCGTGAACTCGGCGCCGAGGAGGAAAATCTCCGACGAGTAGTAAACCCAGAGCAAAATCACGAGCAGTCCGCCGGCGGCGCCATACGACGACGCAATCGCGCTGGTGCCGATATACCAGCCTATAAGCGATTTTCCCAATGTGAACAGGGCCGCGGTTCCGACAGCGCCGATTGCCACATCGCGCCATTCCAGGGTTCGATCGGGCAAAACCTTGTAAATGGCGGCAAACATCACGGCGATAAGCGCAAACGAAACGACGCCGTTGATCCCGCTGAGTATGATCGTTCCAAACGGCAGATGGGCGTTGATGAAAGCGCCCAGTGCCGAAATCGCAGCGCTTGCGATGAGAGAGACCAGCAACAGGAACCCGAGTGCGGCCACCAACCCCAGACTGGCGGCCCGCGCCCTCACCAGACGCGACAGGGAATTGCCTTGCGGTTCGATCTTCCAGATTGTGTTCAACGACTGCTGCATTTCGCCGAAGACGCCAGACGCGGCCACCAGCAAAGTAACCAGCCCTATGATCGCGGCCCAGGTGCCGTACAGCCTGCCGGATGCACTTTCCAGCGCAGTCTTGAGGAGATCGGCGCTTTCCGGTCCCATCAGCCCTGATATCTGCGCGGACAAGGCCAATTGTGCGGCATCGTGGCCGAAGACGAGACCAGCAATCGCAACCACGATCAGCAAGATCGGCGCCAGCGAGGTGGCGGCATAAAAGGCCATCGCCGCACCATGGCTGAGCGCATTGTCGTCGATGAAACCGACGACGCTTTCGCGCACCAGGTGCCATGAATCTGCAAATGAGGGTCGCACTTCGGATCCGCAGGCGTTGAGTTGGCGTTCACTAGCAATGCGCCGGACCTTCCGATGTTCCGGCTTGTGGCCGCCGCTGTTTCAGTGCTCCGCCAGCCAGGCGTCGAGCCGGTCCTGTTCGCGGCGCAGTGCGTCGATGTTGATCAGGCCGCGCGCCATGGCGAGATAGATCGCCCGCGTCCGCGAGTTGAACACGGAAGCATCGCCGGTGCCGTCCTCCGCCGGCACGATGCCGAGCTTGTCGTAGCAGTGCTTGATGCGGCTCTGCGCACCACGGATCGACAGGCCGCGACGTGCCGCGATCGCCCGGTCGGTCAGGCCGAGCGCGATATCGATCAGGCTTTCATATTCGCCGTCGGTGATGCCCTCGAACTTGTCCTGAACGCGATGCTGGATGCCGCGGATCTCGCGGTCGATGATGCAGTGGCCTTCGCGGAAAACCCCGCGCAGGGCGGACCGCATGCCTTCCTCCGTCGCCGATTTCAGCACATAGCCGTAGACAGAGCCGGGCGGGACGATGCGCGCCACGCCGCGCACATAGGCTTCGTCGGCGAAATTCGACCAGAACAGGATGTGCGTGCCGGCGCGGCGGTTCCAGATCGCCCTGGCAACTTCGATTCCCGTCGCCTTCGGCATCTGCAAATCGAGCACGACATGCAGTGGCTCGCGCTCAGTCGCCAGGTTGATGGCGTCCTCGCCGTCGCTCGCTTCGATCACCTCGACGTCACCGGGCCACAATTGCTCCACCGTCCGCCGCGCGAAGCTACGGTGCAGCCCGTCATTCTCGGCGATCATCACAAGCATCACATGGCCTCCGATACGGCGAGTTCGCCAGGCATTGTTGCAGCCGCCGCCAGTTCCCGTAATGGCTGGCGGTCGATCTCGACGACGACACGGGTGCCGCCGTTCTTGCGGCCGGCCTGGCCGATGCGCAGCCGCGCCCCGATAAGGGCTGCCCGCGTGTGCATATGGCCGATGCCGCCATACGCGGCCGGGTCAACGGCGCCGCAGCCCTGGCCGTCATCCGTCACGATCACCCGCAGCACGCTCGCGGTCGACGCCAGCAGCACGTCGATGCGGTGCGGCGCGGCATGGCGAACGGCATTGTTGATCGCTTCCTGCACGATCCGGTAGAGCGCCGTCCGCACTGGCTCCGACAGGCTGTCGGCGCCGCCGTCGCTGGTGTCGGCGATGCGCACGGCGATCGGCGGCTTGGCCCTGGCGACGCTGCGGTTGAGATGCGCCTCGACCGCATCGCGCAGGCCGAACAGTTCAAGCACGCTCGGCCGCATGTCGTCGACGATGTGGCGCAGTTCCGTCAGGCAGCCGGCGACCTCCTTTTCGAGATCGGCAAGCTGTGCTGCCCGCGCCACGCCCTGGCCGCGAAGGGCCGAGAGCTGGCGCGCGATCCGGGCGAGATCGGCAAGCGTCTGGTCGTGCAGGTCCATGGCCATGCGACGGCGTTCGCGCTCCATGCCTTCGGTCAATTGCGAGGCGCCGACGCGCAGCAGCTCGACGCGGTTTCGCGCCTCGCTCTCGGCCAGCATGGCGCGGCGCGCCTCCTCGGTCTGGATCAGCGCGAAGATGTAGGGCGCGATCAGGTCGGCGCATTGCTGCGCGACCGCGACGTCGGCAAGCGTGTAGCATTCGACCTCGTGCCGGCTGATGTTGAGCGCGCCGATGATGCCGCCGCGCGCCCTGAGCGGCACGACGATGCGGCTGCGCAGCCTGGCGGCGAAGATCGGACCATCGATAGCGGTGGCGAAATGGAACCGCTCGTCGCTCAGCGCGTCGTCGGCGAGCAGATAGGGGACTTCGCCCCACAGCACCGAGCGGATCGGGCTGACTTCGGTCGGCAGCGGATGCTGGGCAAGCTCGCTCCAACTGGTGTGGAAGCCGGCTTCGTAACAGGCGTGCCGGCGCCCATCATGCGACAGCACCGCCAGATCCATGTGGTCGTGCGGGATGAGCGAGCCGATCTCGATGGCTGTCGCGCGGAACGCCGTGCCGGGATCGATATGGCCGGCAAGCGCCCGCGATATCGCCAGCAGCCGGTCGATCAGGACCAGGGACACTTCCGCCATTGCTTTCACGATCCTCCCGTGCCGGGAAATAGTGGACGCATGCCGCCGCCGCTGTCAACGACGGCGCCTTTGGTCATAGGAATTTTTTCTTGACTCGGTGAGCTCAGCTATGGTACATTTTCGTCCATGGTGCTGATTTGCGCCGGTGACCCGCCGCACTGGCGGGTTTTTCGTTTGCTGCTCCGTCAGCGCAGACGAAAGCTCCGAAGAAACCCGTTAGCCCTAGTTCGTTGCCCTGCCGTCGGCCCGACGATCAACTTGCGGTGCAATGATTGTAAAGGGTTCGCGTCCTGGTCTAGGGAGGAGGCCAGGAGACCGAAACAGAATGCCAGTGACGCAAAACGTTGCTCCGGGCGCCCCGGGAATTCCGGCGCGCTGGACGTCAAGCGCCAAGAGCGGCGTCGGAACGTCGCTTTCGCCGGCCGGCCGGATCTGGTTCACGATCAGCCACGGCATCCTCAACGAAATCTACTATTCGCGCGTCGACAGTGCCTGCACCCGCGACCTCGGCCTGATCGTCACCGGCGCCGCCGGCTATTTCTCGGAAGAGAAGCGCGATGCCACGCACAGCATCGAACCGTTCGAGGACGGCGTACCCGCCTACCGGCTGGTCAACACGGCGAACGACGGCGCCTGGCGGATCGAAAAGCGCATCCTCGCCGATCCGGCGCGCCCGGCGCTGCTGCAGGAAATCACCTTCACGGCGCTGAGGGGCGCCGCTGACGATTATCGCGTCTACGCGCTTCTGGCGCCGCATCTGGTCAATGCCGGCATGGGCAACACCGCCTGGGTCGGCGAACACGAGGGAAAGCCCGTGCTGTTCGCCTCGGGGCGCGGCTCCTGCCTGGCGCTGGCCTCGTCGCTGCCCTGGCGGACCGGCTCGGCCGGCTATGTCGGTTTTTCCGACGGTTGGCAGCAACTGCACAACACAGGTGAGCTCGATGCTGCGTACCAGCGGGCCGAGGACGGCAATGTCGCGCTGACCGGCGAGATCGGCTTTTCCGCGGCCAGGACCAAGGCTTTGCTGGCGCTGGGATTTGGCGCGACGCCCGAGGAGGCCGCGGAACATGCTTTCGCCAGCCTGAAGCAGGGTTTTGAACCCGCGGCGAAATCCTACCTCCAGAACTGGCGCAACTGGCAAAAGGGCCTGCTGCCGCTCGACCGGCACGCGGTGCCCGGGATCAACTTCTATCGCGTCTCGACGGCGGTACTGGCGACGCACCGGTCGATCGCCACACCGGGCGCCGCGGTCGCCAGCCTGTCGATCCCGTGGGGCTTCGACAAGGGCGACGACGACCTCGGCGGCTACCATCTGGTCTGGCCGCGCGATCTGGTCGAGACGGCCGGCGGCTTTCTTGCTGCCGGCGACGCCGCCTCGGCGTTGCAAATCCTCGACTATCTCGGCTCCATCCAGCAGCCGGACGGCCACTGGCCGCAGAACGCCTGGCTCGACGGATCGGCCTATTGGCCCGGCATCCAGATGGACGAATGCGCCTTTCCGCTGCTGCTGGCCGAAGCTTTGCACCGCGCCGGCCATTTGCCGCACGCCAGGCTCGCAGTCTTTCTGCCGATGATCGAGCGCGCCGCCGGGTTCGTCGTGCGCAACGGGCCGGTCACCGGCGAGGACCGCTGGGAAGAGGATGCCGGCTACAGCCCGTTCACGCTCGCCGTCGAAATCGCCGCACTGCTTGCCGCAGCCGACCTGCTCGACGCCTGTGGCAAGCCGGACGCGGCGACCTATCTGCGCGAGACATCAGACGTCTGGAACGACCAGGTCGAGCGCTGGACCTACGTCACCGGCACGGCGATCTGCGGTCAAGTCGGCGTCGACGGCTACTATGTCCGCATCGCGCCGCCCGACAGCGCCTCGGCCGGTTCGCCGAAGGACGGCTATGTCCCGATCAAGAACCGGCCGCCCGGCGACACCGACCGGCCGGCCGAGCAAATCGTCAGTCCGGATGCGCTTGCACTTGTCCGCTTCGGTCTGCGGGCGGCCGACGACCCGCGCATGACAGACACGGTCAAGGTCATCGACGCGCAATTGCGCTGCGATCTGCCGCAAGGGCCGCTCTGGTACCGCTACAACGGCGACGGCTATGGCGAGCATGAAGATGGCGCACCTTTCGACGGCACCGGCCAGGGTCGCCCCTGGCCGCTGCTGGCCGGCGAACGCGCCCACTATGAGCTGGCGGCCGGGCGCAGGGAAAAGGCAGCCAGCCTACTGGCAGCACTGGAAGGCTCGGCCGGACCGGGCGGCCTGTTGCCGGAGCAGGTCTGGGACGGCGCCGATATGCCGGAGCGCGAACTGCTGCACGGCCGCCCCTCGGGCAGCGCCATGCCGCTGGTCTGGGCGCATTCGGAGCATATCAAGCTGTTGCGCTCGCTGCGCGACGGCGCGGTCTTCGACATGCCCCCGCAAGGCGTCAAGCGCTATATCGAGGACAAGACCGTATCGCCGTTCAGGACATGGCGGTTCAACAACAAGATCCGCACGGTCCCGGCCGGCAAGACGCTGCGCTTCGAACTGTTGGCCCCGGCTACAGTCCATTGGAGCACCGACAACTGGGCGACCGCCCACGACAGCCAGACGGTAGAAAACGATTTCGGCATCCATCTTGCCGATCTGCCCGTCTCTGGGCTTCCTAAGGGAAGCACGCTGACCTTCACTTTTTTCTGGCCCGGGGCCGGCGATTGGGAGAATGTCGACTTCTCCGTCATCTCAGGCGACCAGGACAGCCAGCAGACCTTCCCTCGATAACCCCGCAAATCTCCTAGAAAACAGGGACGAAACCATGCAGATCGGAATGATGGGACTGGGCCGGATGGGCGCCAACATGGTCCGGCGCCTGATGCGCGACGGCCACGAATGCGTCGTCTACGACATCAACCCGGCCAGCGTCGCGGCCCTGGTGACCGACGGCGCGGCAGGGGCGGCCTCGATGGAAGAATTCATCGGCAAGCTGGCCAAGCCGCGCTGTGTGTGGCTGATGCTGCCGGCGGCGATCACCGGCAGGATCATCGACCAGGTGGCGGCCCTGATGGAGCCCGGCGACATCGTCGTCGACGGCGGCAATTCCTATTATCACGACGCCGTCGATCAGGCCGCGAAACTGGCCGGCAAGGGCATCCATCTTGTCGATGTCGGCACCAGCGGCGGCGTCTGGGGCCTGGAGCGTGGCTACTGCCTGATGATCGGCGGTCCCGACGTGGCGGTGCAGCACCTCGATTCGATCTTCGCCACGCTGGCGCCGGGCGCCGATGCCGGCTCCAATCCGTCCAGGGATGCCGGGACCGCGCCCTTCGGCTATCTGCATTGCGGACCGAGCGGCGCCGGCCACTTCGTCAAGATGGTGCACAACGGCATCGAATATGGCGTCATGGCCGCCTATGCCGAAGGCATGAACATCCTGAAATCGGCCAATGCAGGCAAGCGGCAACGGACGGCGGACGCCGAGACCAGCCCGCTGGAAAACCCGCAATACTACCAGTTCGACATCGACCTCCCCCAGGTGGCCGAGGTCTGGCGGCATGGCAGCGTTATCGGCTCCTGGCTGCTCGACCTGACGGCCGGCGCCTTGAAGAGCGATCCGGGCCTGGTGAATTTCGGCGGCCGCGTTTCGGATTCCGGCGAAGGCCGCTGGACGCTGAAGGCGGCCATCGACACCGGCGTGCCGGCTCCGGTGCTGTCCTCGGCGCTGTTCGACCGCTTCTCCTCGCAGGGCGAATCCGAATTCGCCGACAAGCTGCTCTCCGCCATGCGCTATGCCTTTGGCGGCCATGTCGAGAAGCCGAAGGCCGGCAAGTGAGGACAGCGGGGGAGACACGCGCATGAGCCAGGAACGGTCCGACACGCTGGTGCTCTTCGGGGCAACCGGCGACCTCGCCCACAAGAAGATATTTCCAGCCCTTTACCAGATGGTCGCCAAGGGCACGCTTACCGAACCGGTGATCGGCGTCGCCTTCGACGCCTGGGACCTCAAGCAACTGCAGGCGCGCGCACGTGACGGCATCGTCAATGCGCTCGGCAAGATCGACGAAAAAGCCTTCGCCAAATTTGCCTCGCTGCTGCGCTACGTCAGCGGCGACTACCGTGACGGAGAGACGTTCGAGAAACTGAAGAGCGCGCTCGGCACCGCACAGCGACCGCTGCATTACATGGCGGTGCCGCCGACCATGTTCGAGACCGTCGTCCAGGGGCTGGAGCAGTCGGGCACGGCGCATGGCGCGCGGCTGATGGTGGAAAAGCCCTTCGGTCACGATCTGCAATCGGCGCGCTGGCTGAACCGGGTCCTGCATCTGGTGTTCGACGAGCAGTCGATCTTCCGCATCGACCACTACCTGGGCAAGGAAGCGATCCAGAACCTGCTCTATTTCCGCTTCGCCAATTCCCTCCTCGAGCCGATCTGGAACCGCAATTACGTCGAGAGCGTGCAGATCACCATGGCCGAGGATTTCGGCGTCGAGGGACGTGGCCGCTTCTATGACGATGTCGGCTGCATCAGGGACGTCATCGAGAACCATCTGCTCAACATCCTGTTGCTGCTTGCCATGGAGCCGCCTGTCGGCCGCTCCGCCGACGATCTGATCGACGAGAAGGTGCAGGTGCTGCGCGCGATCAGGACGCTGACAAAAGACGATGTCGTGCGCGGCCAGTTCACCGGCTATCTCACTGAACCCGGCGTCGCGCCGAACTCGCCCGTCGAGACCTTCGCGGCGGTGCGTTTCTTCGTCGACACCTGGCGCTGGCAGGACGTGCCGTTTTTCATCCGCGCCGGCAAGAACATGCCGGTGCATGTCACCGAAGTGGTGGTGCGGCTGAAGCGGCCACCGCTCGATGTCTTCGATCCGATCAAGCCCGCCGACCAGAACTACGTCCGCTTCCGCATCGACCCACAGGTGGTGATCGCCATCGGAGCACAGCGCAAGGCGCCGGGCGACGACATGATCGGCGAGCAGGTCGAACTGACGGCGCTCGACGACTCGAAGGGCGACATGCCGCCCTATGAACGCTTGATAGGCGACGCCATGAACGGCAACGGCCAGCTGTTCACCCGCCAGGACGCCAGCGAACTGGCCTGGCGCATCGTCGGCCCGGTGCTTGGCGACACCACGCCGCCGCACCTCTACGAGCCGCTCACATGGGGACCGGCGGACGTCATGGCCGGGTTCGGGCCACCCAATGGCTGGATCGATCCGGTGAAGTGAGAGGAACCACGCGATGGCCAAGGCAGTGAAGCAACCAGCATCGGGCACCGAGACGCCAGATGCTGAAAAGATCGTGCTCACGATCGACATCGGCGGCTCGCACGTCAAGATCCTCACCAGCGCCGGCGGCGCGGAGCGCCGCGCCGATTCGGGGCCGGGGCTGACGCCGCAACAGATGATCGATACCGTGAAGAAGCTCGCCGAAGGCCTGTCCTACGACGTCGTCTCGATGGGCTATCCCGGTCCGGTCAACCACAACAGGCCGCTCGCCGACCCCGCCAATCTCGGCAAGGGCTGGGCTGGATTCGACTTTGCGGGCGCGTTCGGCAAACCGGTGAAAGTGGTCAATGACGCGCTGATGCAGGCCATCGGCAGCTACGAGGGCGGGCGCATGCTGTTCCTCGGGCTCGGCACCGGGCTCGGTGCGGCGATGATTGCCGACAACGTCGCCCAACCGATGGAACTCGCGCATCTGCCCTACAAGAAGGGCAAGAGCTTCGAGGATTATGTCGGCGAACGCGGCCTGGAAAAGCGCGGCAAGAAGAAATGGCGCAAATACGTCTTCGACGTCGTCGACCGGCTCCGTGCCGCCATGCAGCCTGACTATGTCGTCATTGGCGGCGGCAACGTCGACAAGCTCGATGAATTGCCCGCCGACTCCAGGCGCGGCGACAACACACGCGCCTTCGAAGGCGGGTTTCGTTTGTGGCGCGACAAGGCGCTGATAGTCTGATACTGTTATTGTTTAATATAGTTGTTCAAAATAACGTGTGACCTGCCATCAAGTCGTTGCAATACGCAGATTTGCCGACTAGGAATTCCGCGCTACAACAACGCCAATTCGTCCCGTGGACGCACGAAGGACGCCATAGCATTTTGATTTCGCGCATGATCCTTTCCGGAAGTCGAATCCGATTTTCAGGTCATTCGCTGTAGACGGAGAAATAGAGTGACCGACGATAGCAACAGTGCCCGTAAAGACATCGATCTGCTCGAGCTGACCGCCCACATCGTGTCCGCTTACGTCGAGAAGAACCGCTTGCCTGCCTCCGGCCTGGCCGACCTCATCGCCAGCGTCAGCGCGTCGATAAGCGGGCTCGGCAAGCCTGCGGTCCCGGTGGCTGCCCCGCTGGTCCCGGCGATCAATCCCAAGAAGTCGGTGACGCCCGATTTCATCATCTGCCTCGAAGACGGCAAGAAGTTCAAATCGCTGAAGCGTCACATCGGTGTGCATTTCGGCCTGACGCCGGACGCCTATCGCGCCAAATGGGGCTTGCCGTCGGACTATCCGATGGTCGCCCCCAACTACGCGGCCTCGCGTTCGCTGCTGGCGAAGTCGATCGGCCTCGGCCGCAAGGCCGCCCCCGTCAAGGCGCCCGCCAAGGGCAGGAAGGCCAAGGCCTCGGCCTGAACATTCAGTCCTGAGCCAACAGTTAGGACGACTGGAACAGAAGCCTGCCGGCGAATCCGCCTTGGCAGGCTTCCTATTTTTATGGCTTGGATAGGTGGACGGGTTCCTAGAGCAATTCCAGGAAAAGTGTGAAACGGTTTTCCGTCCGGAATTGCGTAAAAAACAAGGAATTAGAGCGGGTCGCCGTTTCCGTGAAACGGTGAACTGTTCTTGGGGAGTGAGCCATGAACTACACCAGGATGGTGATTGAGAAAGAGGCGCCGGAAGAATACGGCTACGACCGTATCCGCTACAATCTTTCGGAAAGTTCGATCGCCGACCAGAAGCTCTCCGACATCGGCCTGTCGCTGCCCGATCTCACGCTTTTCTATGGCGAGCATCGCGGCGACAAGCAGTTGCGTGCACTGATATCGGCGCAGGATGCCGGCATTTCGCCGGATGATGTGCTGGTCACCGCCGGTGCCGCGGGCGCGCTGTTCATCATCTCGACCTCGCTTTTGTCGGCCAACGACCATCTCGTCGTCATCAGGCCCAACTACGCCACCAACATCGAAACCCCAAGGGCGATCGGCTGCGCCATCAGCTTTGTCGACCTGGCCTTCGAGGAAGGCTTCGCCATCGATGTCGAACGCGTCAAGGCCGCGATTCGGCCGGACACGAAGCTGATCAGCGTTACCTGCCCGCACAACCCGACCGGCACGATGATGAGCCGAGCCGAGCTCGATGCGCTGGTGGCGCTTGCCGAAAGCAGCAACTGCCGTCTGCTGGTCGACGAGACCTATCGCGACCTCTCCTACGGCAGGCGGCTGCCGACGGCTGCCTCACTGAGCCCGAAGGCGATCAGCGTCTCGTCATTGTCCAAGGCCTTCGGCATTCCCGGCATCCGCATCGGCTGGCTGATCACCAGGGATGCGGTGCTTCAGGAAAAATTCCTCGCCGCCAAGGAGCAGATTGGCATCTGCGGCAGCGTCATCGACGAAGGCATTGCCCGCGGCATGCTCGAGCGCCGGGACGCCTTCCTGGCGACACTGCTGCCCGAAATGGCCAAGCGCCGCGACATCGTCCAGGCCTGGATCGACCGCGAACCGCTGGTCGACTGGATCAGGCCCGAAGGCGGTGTCGTCGGCTTCCCGCGCCTCAATGTCGAACCCGGCTTCGACCTCGACCGGTTCTATGCGAACCTGCTGGAGAACCATGGAACCTATGTCGGACCCGGCCACTGGTTCGAGATGGAAAAACGCTTCTTCCGCGTCGGCTTCGGCTGGCCGACGGAAGCCGAATTGCGCGGCGGCCTCGACGCCATCTCCGTCGCGCTGCGGCAGTAACTTCCGCGTGCCGGCGATGGAGCAGGCTGAAAATTCCTTGATCCAGCACTGATTCTGACGCATATCCGCGGCGAACTGAGCTAAAAGTTCCGCCAGCCGGACCAGCGCCCATCGTGGAAGTGCCCCGCCAGCTGACGCCACTGCAATGGGGCCTCTTAAATCATGACCGCCGAACAGATATCACCGGACCAGCGCTATGCCGCGTTCCGCCACCGCTCCTTCCTGAGTTATTGGGCAGCGCGTTTCCTCACCACATTCGCCACCATGATCGTGTCCGTCGCGGTCGGCTGGCAGATGTACGATTTGACCCGCGACCCGCTCGATCTCGGCCTGGTCGGCATCGTCCAGTTCCTGCCGTCGCTGCTTCTGGTGCTGGTCACCGGTGTCGTCGCCGACCGCTTCGGCCGCCGCCTGATCATGGCGCTGGCGGTTGTGGTGGAGGCGATGTGCGCGCTGGCGCTGCTGTTCCTGGCGCTGCGCGGCATCAGCGGGCCGCTGCCGATCTTCTGCGTGCTTGCCATGTTCGGCGTCGCCCGCGCCTTCTTCGGTCCGGCCTCGGCCTCGCTGTTCGCCAATCTGGTGCCGCCTCAGGATTTCGCCAACGCCATCGCCTGGAATTCATCGGCCTGGCAGACGGCGACCATCGTCGGACCCGTCGCCGGCGGCCTGCTCTACGGCGTGTCTCCGGAAGCGGCCTACGGAACCGCCGCTGTCCTGATGCTTGTGTCCGGGCTGCTGATCTTCACCATCCCGAAGCCGTCGCAGCGCACCGAGTCGGACAAGCCGACGATGCAGCACCTGCTCGGCGGGTTCAGCTATATCTGGAGCGAGAAGATCGTGCTCGGCGCCATCTCGCTCGATCTGTTCGCCGTGCTCCTGTCCGGCGCCTCGGCGCTGCTACCGGTCTATGCGCGCGACATCCTCCAGCTCGGCCCGTGGGGCCTCGGCCTGCTGCGCTCGGCGCCCAGCATCGGCGCCATTTGCGTCGCCATCTGGCTGGCCGGGCATCCACTTCGCAACCACGCGGGCATGATCATGCTGGCCGCCGCAGCCTCGTTCGGCGCCTTCACCGTGGTTTTCGGCCTGTCGACCATCACCTGGCTGTCGATCGTGGCATTGGTCTTCCTTGGCGCCACCGATATGTTCAGCGTCTACATCAGGGAGACGCTGATCCAGCTGTGGACGCCCGACGAGGTGCGCGGCCGCGTCAACGCCGTCAACCAGGTCTTTGTCGGCGCCTCCAACGAGGTCGGCGAATTCCGCGCCGGCACGATGGCCGCGCTGATCGGCACGGTGCCGGCCGTGGTGATCGGCGGCATCGGCGCCATCGCCGTCGCGGGCCTGTGGGTGGTGCTGTTCCCGCAACTGCGCAAGGTGCGCCACCTCAACGGGCGCAACTGATCTTCCCACGGTTGACAGCCGACATGCCTAGCCCATGCCACAGGAGCTCTCATGATCACTTGCTACCTGAAATACGTCATCGACCCCTACAAGCTTACCGAGTTCGAAGATTATGGTCGCCGCTGGATAGCTCTGGTCAACCGCCTCGGCGGAAACCATCACGGCTATTTCCTTCCGAGCGAGGGGGCGAGCAACATCGCCTATGCCATGTTCAGCTTCCCGAGCCTTGCCGACTACGAGGACTATCGCAAACGGATGGCTGCCGACCCGGAATGCCAGGACGTGTTCGAAATGGAAAAACGCAATCGCAGCATTCTCAGCTACGAGCGCAGCTTCCTGCGGCCGGTGCTCGAACCTTAATGCATGTCGCCCAAAAGTGGCCCCGGTTTTGGGAGAACGACATGCATGAAGACAAAGACCTAAAGCGGGTCGCCTGAAATCCGTTCAGACGACGGTTCAGCTATCTGCTCGGCTTGCCGAAGACCATCCGCAAAAACTCGTCCAGCCAGCGCTTGAGATGCATGTCCCAGATCAGCCGGCCGCCGAGATGATCGCGGCCGGGCTGGGCACCGGGCAATTCGAAGCGATGCGCGCCGCGTACCACCCAGCGCTGCATCATCACCCTGGTCAGTTCGCCATGGAACTGGATGCCCCAGGCATTGTCGCCATAGCGGAAGGCCTGGTTGGGATAGGTTTCGGCCGTCGCCAGCAGCGTCGCGTCCCTGGGCAGCGAAAAACCCTCGCGGTGGAACTGGTAGACCATCTCCGGCCAGTGCATCAGTTGCTTGCCGGCTTCGGTCGCCTTCAGGGGATACCAGCCAACCTCGACCAGCCCTTCACCATGACCCTCGACCTTGCCGCCGAGACAGTTGACCAGCATCTGCGCGCCGAGACAGATGCCGAGACATGGCCGGTTCTCCCTCAGCGGTATTTCCAGCCAGTTGGTCTCGCGACGAACGAACTCGTCGTCGTCATTGGCGCTCATCGGGCCGCCGAACACCACCGTGCCGGCGTGGTCGTCCAGTGTTTCGGGCAAGGCGTCGCCAAGCGGCGGCCGGCGGATGTCGAGATCGAAACCTTCTTCCAGCAACATGTGGCCGACACGTCCCGGGCTCGAACTCTCCTGATGCAGCACGATCAGGATCTTTGGCTTCGAACTCGTCTGGCGTGGCATGGGAAGGCGAAGATCCTATTCGTCGCTCGATGTTCCGGTGGCGCCGGGCGCGTGCGCCGCCGCCTTGCGGCGCGCCTCGACGCGGTCGTGGCGTTCGACGCCGATCAGCTCGGCGACGCGCCAGACGGTGTTGTCCTCGAGCTCGTGCAACTCGCCGTCGGCATAGACGATTTCCCACATCAGGCCGATGAAAGCCTTGCGCGCATCGGCATCGAGATGGCGCTTCAGGACGCTGGTGAAGGCGTAGAGATCGATCGCCTCATTGTCGGCCCGCTCGCCGGCAGCGGCCAACGCTTCGAGCTCCGCGCCGCTGATCGAATAGCTCTCGGCCAGCACCGCCTTGAACCGCTCCCACTCGACATCCTGGCGCACGCCATCGGCGTTCATCACATGGTAGAGCAGCGCCGAGGCGGCGACACGCGGATCGTCCGTGCTGGCATGCGTGCCGGCACCGGCCGGCAAATCCCTGAGAAACGACAGAACGCGTTCAAACATAGATCCATACCCCAACGGCCTGACGGCCTGCCCAACTCAAAACAACCGAAACCGGCGCGGCGATTTCTCCGCTTCCTCGTCCGGATCGACGCCGGGATCGTCCGGCAGCCGCGCAAGCTCCTCGGCCGGCTCGACGCCTTCGGCATCGCTCGGCACCGCGGCGAAGGCCGCTGCCGTGATCGGCCTGACATGATCTTCTTCGCGACTTTCAGCTTGCTTGCCCGCCGACGTCTCGCCACCGGCGTCGTCGATCACTTCGATCGGCCTTTTTTCGCTCGTCGGCTTTGCCAATGCTTCAATAACCGGTGCCGCACCCGCTGGCGCGTCATCATGGCTGTCGATCAACTGGCCAAGGCGCTCCATCGGCGCGCGCCACTCGAAGGCGTCGAGCCGGCCGGTGATCGGCGATACCGGAGCCCAGCGTTCCGATACCACGCCGTCTGCGACCCAGGCCGGATCGCGCGGCGCCCGCACCGCCCTGGACAGCAGCTGCCGCACTTTGCCCTGATCGCCGGTCTCGGCCTCCTCGATGTCGGCGAGCAGCAGATAGGCGCCCTCGCGACGGTCCATCCGGATCGCCGCCTCGGCCTCGCGGCGGGCGGTCGCGAAATCCTGCGCGTCGAGCGCGGCGCGCGCCACCGTCATCGACGATTCGGCGTGGTTCTTCTTCATCTCCTGCAGCTTCTTCGCCCGGTTGAGGCGGTCGAGCACCGCGTCGCCCGGCCTTGCATGGGTATAGAGCTCGGCGATCTCCGGATGCGGCTCGGCCTTCCACGCCGCCTCGAGTATCTTCGAGCCCTTGCGCACATCGTTCTGCTTGAACAGTGCGGCCGCGGCGGCCACGGCGGCAGGCGCGAAATCGGGCCTGAGCTTGTTCGCCTCGATCGCCGCCGTCCTGGCGGCGGCGGGATCGCTGTCGGCAAGCGCCTGCGCCTTGGCGGTCAGCAGCACGGCGCGGCGGCGGTTGGCGGCATCGCGTTCGATCTGCCGTGTCGCTTTCTGCGCGTCGACCAGTTTCAGGGCGCCGTCCCAGTCGCCGCGCGCGGTCAGCTCTTCCAGCGTCGATTCCGCCGCCCAGGCCAGTTGCGGCGCCACAGCGGCGGCGCGGCCGGCATAATGCCTGGCGGCGTTGCGGTCGCCGAGCCGTTCGGCTTCCAGATAAAGCCCGCGCAAACCCAGCAGCCGCATTTCGGGATCGTCGAGCATGCTCTCGAATTTCTGCCGCGCGCCTTCATGATCGCCTTCGAGCAGCGAGGCCTGCGCTTCGAGCAGGTGGATCAACGGCTCCTGGTCGGAACGGATCAGCTTGGCGGCTTCCTTGGTCTTCTTGCGGGCCAGCGCGCCATCACCGGCGCCGGCGGCAATCATGCCGGTCGACAGCGCCTGATAGCCACGATCGCGGCGGCGGACACGGAAATAGCGCGAGATGGTGTAGGGGCTGTTCCACAGCGACTTGAGCAGCCACCACAGGATCATCACCGCAGCGACCACGGCAACGACAGCCACCGCCGCCACCATCAGGCTGACCTGGTATTGATAGCCGTTGAAAGTGACGACCATGTCGCCCGGCCGGTCGGCCAGCCAGGCAAAGCCCAGCCCGAGCGCGAAAACGACGATGAGGAAGGCGAGCAGGCGGATCATTGTGTTGCCCTCATGCCTTCATCGCGCCCGAGATCAGCGCATCGACCTGGGTTTCGACCTCGATGCGCGCCTTCAGCTTGCCGGCAAAGTCGGCGCCCGCGGCCTTGGCGGCCTCGGGCAGCGTTTCATACTCGCTGAGTGCCTTGGCGTAGTCGCCCTGGTTGACCGCCGCCTCCATGCGCGCGACGGTTTCCGGTGCGCCGGCGCCTTCGACGGCGCCGATCGGCCTGACCTTGACCAGCGATTGCGCGCTCGACAGAAGGCTCTGAACGAAGCCGGCATTCTTATCGACAGGCGTCGCCGCCGTGACCATGGCATTGGCGGCGGCATCAGCCTGCGATGCGATCTCGGCGCGGGTCGGAACGCCCTTTTCGGCATAGGGGCGCAGTGCCGCAAGCTGCGGCGCATCAGGCGAAATCGCGGCGAGGGTTTCGAGTTCGGCCGAAAACGGCCCGCCACGCTCAAGCGCCGCCTTCAAGGCCGACGCCGCGATGGCAAGCGCGATCTTCGGCTGTCCGGCCGCCGCCTCGACCTTGCCGGACAGCTGCGACACAGACTGCTCCAGCGCTTTCAGCCGGCCATCCTGCGCGGTCGCCGCCTCGCCGGCCGACTTCACCTGCGCGTCGAGGCCTGCCAGTTTTTCGGTGAGCGGACCAAGATCGACCGGCGCCGCGCTGCCCGCCTTGCCGAGGGCGGCGACCGCCGTCTCGATCTGCGCGACCTTGTCGCCCAGTGCGGTGACGCCGGCCGCGTCGCCTGCTCCACCTTTCTCGACAGCCGATTTCAGCGCCGCGACATCGGCCTTGACCTGCTCCAGGCCCGAGGACAGCCCGACCATCTTCGCCGCTGCATCGCCATTGCCGCCGGCGTCCTTCAAGCCGGCGATTTCGGTCTTCAGCGAGGCGATGTCGCCATTGACGCCATCGAGCGAGACGCCGGCGCCGGAGCCCGGCGCGCCGAGCAGGCCGGCAAATTGCAGCCCGCCGGCGCCGACCAGCGCGATGACGCCGCCGATGATGCCGGCGGCGATGCCGTTGAGGCCGCCACGCTTTTCAGGGGCTGGCGCCATTTTCTCGTCCCGTGTCTCGGCTTTTGCCTTGTTGCCGTCGGTCTGCGCTGCCGACGCGTCGTCGAAACTGTAGTCGAAGGTTTTGGCGCGGTTGGGCGGCGCATCCGAACCGGGATAAGGCAGCTCTGGCTCGGCGGCTTTGGCTCCGCCATCCGCCGGCGCTTGCCCTTCCGCACCTGCGGCGCCATCGGCATGCTCCCACGGCTCGAGATCGGTCTGGTCGGCATGAACCGGCTCTTCGGGAACCTCGGGCTGCGAAGCGTTCGCTGCTTCCTCGGCCTTCGCCTCGTCTGTCTGCGCCTCCTGCGTGGCGGCGTCCTCGTCGGCGATGCGTGAGACGGCGCCCGGCTCGAGATCGATGGTCACCGGCTCGCGGCGGCTTTTCGAGTGTCGCATCTTCGGCGTCTTGACCATGCCTGGGCTCCGCACATTCGCTTCGTCTCAACGCCTGGCGGCGCATGATGGTTCAGAAAGGGTCTAGCACATCACCAAGCGGTGAAAAGGGGCGGTGTGATGACGCGGCTCAGCGCGGCGCCTGCAAAAGTGCCAGCAATGCCTCCTCGTCAGGTTGCGCGGCAATGCGGATCCTTTCGCTGGCGGCATCGTCGAAGGCTGCGGCGATCCGCGTGGAAAGCGCAAAAACCCATGTTTTTTCGAAGAGACCGCGCAGAGCGGGCCGTCTTGCCAACATCTGCATCGCCGCCGCCGCCTTGGATGAATAGAGCAATACCGCGTCGGCAGGTTGCCCCGACAGGCGTTCGAGGATGACTTCGTCCGGATAACCCACTGTCAGCGTGTCATAGGTCTCGACGGCGTGGACCCGAACGCCCGCCGTCCCGAGCCTCTGTTCGAACGCCGGAAACCGCACGCGCCCACACAGGTAGACAATCGTCTTTCCAGAAAAACCGGCAGCGAGAACGTCGGCCAGCGCCTCGGCATCGCCCGGGCCTTCACTGACCGACAAAAACCCCGCTTTGCGGGCAGCTTCCGCAGTCCGCCTACCGACGGCATGACAAGGCAAGGCGGCGAGCGTCGCGATGATTTCTTCCGGCGCATGGCGCATGGCATTGGCGCTTGTGACGGCCACCGCGACGGCATCGTCCGGGATCAGTCCGGCAGCGGCGGGCAACGCCTTTGTTCCGGTCAGGGGCAAAAGAACCGGCTGAAAACCTGCCTCCTCCAGCCGACGCGCAGTGCGCGAAGCACCCGGTTCCGGCCTGGTCACCAGGACGCGAAGCATTTCAGAGCCAGCCGTCGAAGAACTTTTCGCCGGCCCTGGCGCGCACGCTCCGGGCCGCTTCGCCGCCGATGCGGGCGGCGTCTTGCGCCGATCCCTGCAGTTCGACCGTGTGTGACTGTGTGCCGTCGGGCGAGATGATCAGCCCGGCAAAAGACAGTTTTCCGGCCTCGATCGCGGCATAGCCGGCGATCGGCGTGCGGCAGGAGCCATCGAGCGCCGCCAGGAAGGCACGCTCGCAGGCCAGCGCCTGGCCGGTCGGCACATCATGGACGGCTGCCAGCATCTTTTCGACATCGCGGTCGCCGAAACGGGTTTCGATGCCGATCGCGCCTTGCCCCGGCGCCGGCGGGAAGACATCGAGCGGTATCAGGTCGGTGACGACATGCTCGAGCCCAAGCCGCTTCAGCCCGGCATAGGCCAGGATCGTGCCGGCGGCGACGCCTTCCTCGAGCTTGCGCAGCCGCGTCTGCACATTGCCGCGGAACATCACCACGTCGAGATCCGGCCGCATCCGGCGGATCAGCGCTTGCCGCCGTAGCGACGACGAGCCGACTTTCGCCCCGCGCGGCAGTTCGGCAATCGTCTTCGCCGCTTTGCCGACAAAGGCGTCGCGTGCGTCCTCGCGCGGCAGGAAGGCCGACAGTTCGAGGCCGTCGGGCAGTTGCGTCGGCATGTCTTTCGACGAATGCACGGCGATGTCGATCCGGCCGGCCAGCAGCGCCTCCTCGATCTCCTTGGTGAACAGGCCCTTGCCGCCGGCTTCCGACAGCGGCCGGTCCTGGATGCGGTCGCCGCTGGTCGAGATGACGACCACCTCGAACGCCTCCGCCGGCATGCCATGCGCGGCCATCAGCCGCGCCTGCGTTTCATGCGCCTGCGCCAGCGCCAGCGGGCTGCCGCGTGTTCCGATTCTCAAGATTGTTTGCATGGCGCGCAGTCCGTGATAACCCCCCGGCAAGCGAGGCTTTTCCGGGGTTCTCCTAACGGGGAAAGCCCCATGATACAATCTTTAGGGACAGCGACGAATTGATCCGCGTGCTGGGCATAGAGACGAGTTGTGACGAGACCGCCGCCAGCGTGGTGGCCATCGACGGCGACGCCGCGCCAAAAATCCTGTCCAACATCGTGCTCAGCCAGATCGAGGAGCATGCCGCTTTCGGCGGCGTCGTGCCGGAAATCGCCGCGCGCGCCCATGTCGAGGCGCTGGACGGCATCATCGAGGCGGCGCTTGCCGATTCGGGCACGGCGCTAGCCGATATCGACGCGATTGCCGCCACCGCCGGCCCCGGCCTGGTCGGCGGGCTGATCGTCGGGCTGATGACCGCCAAGGCAATCGCCGCGGCGGCGAACAAGCCGCTGATCGCCATCAACCACCTCGAAGGCCATGCGCTGACCGCAAGGCTGACCGACGGGCTCGACTTTCCCTATCTCTTGCTGCTGGTCTCCGGCGGCCATACGCAAATCGTCGCCGTGCGGGGTGTCGGCGACTACCAGCGCTGGGCAACGACTATCGACGACGCGCTCGGCGAAGCCTTCGACAAGACGGCCAAGATGCTCGGCCTGCCCTATCCCGGCGGACCGAATGTCGAAAAGGCGGCACAGGCCGGCAACGCCTCGCGCTTTGCCTTTCCGCGTCCGATGAAGGGCTCGGCCCAGCCCGACTTCTCCTTCTCCGGCCTCAAGACCGCCGTGCGCCAGGCGGCGAGCGCCATTGCGCCGCTGAGCGACCAGGACGTCGCCGACATCTGCGCCTCGTTCCAGGGGGCCGTAGCCGATGCTCTGGCCGACCGTGTTTCTCGCGCGCTGACGCGCTTTCGCGAGACATTTCCCGGCACCAGGAACCCAGCCCTCGTCGTTGCCGGTGGTGTCGCCGCCAACCGCACGATCAAGACCATGCTGGAGCGGCTCTGCGCCGAGACCGGCTTCACCTTCATTGCGCCGCCACTGAAACTTTGCACCGACAATGCGGCGATGATCGCCTGGGCCGGCATCGAGCGGCTGCGCGAGGGCATGGCGCAAGAGAACGGCTTCGATTTCGTGCCGCGCTCGCGCTGGCCGCTGGACAGCATCTCGGCGCCGATGGTCGGCTCCGGCCGGCGCGGAGCCAAGGCATGAACGAGGTGGCAATGAGCGGCAACGTCACCGCGCCAAGCGGCTGGCGCGTTGCCGTGCTCGGCGGCGGCGCCTGGGGCACTGCCTTGGCCTTGGCCATGCTGCGCGCCGGCCATTTCGTCCGCCTTTACGCGCGCGATCCGGAGACCGTCGCCGCGATCGACCGCGGCGAAAATCCACGCTACCTGCCGGGCATTACGCTCCAGCCCGGCATCGTGGCGACGAGCAACATCCAGGCCACGCTCGACGGTGCCGATTGCGTGCTGGCGGTGACGCCGGCGCAGTCGCTGCGGGCGACGCTGGCGGCCGCGAAGGACCATATGCCGGCCGGTATCCCGCTGGTTCTGTGCGCCAAGGGCATCGAAAGCGAGACTGGCGCGTTGCTATCGGCGATTGTCGAAGAAATCCTGCCGCTCAATCCGGTTGCCGTTTTGTCGGGCCCGAGCTTCGCCAACGACGTCGCCCGCGGCCTGCCGACGGCCGTTGTGGTCGCCGCCCGCGACGAGGTGTTGGCCGCCGATCTCGCCGCCCGCTTTTCCGCCGAAAACCTGCGCTGCTATTCGAACGACGACCTGATCGGCGTCGAGATCGGCGGCGCCTTGAAGAACGTCTTTGCCATTGCCGCAGGTGCCGTCACCGGGGCGGGTCTCGGCGCCAGCGCCCAGGCCGCCATGGTGACGCGCGGCTTTGTCGAATTGCGCCGCATCGGCGCTGCCTTCGGCGCCAGGCCCGAAACGCTGATGGGGCTTTCCGGCCTTGGCGACCTGCTGCTGACCTGCTCGTCCACCCAGTCGCGCAATTTCGCCTATGGGTTGGCGCTCGGGCAAGGCAAGCCACTTGCCGGATTGCCGCTGGCAGAAGGCGTGCCGACGGCGGCGATCGCAGCCCGCATTGCGACCGAGCGCAACATCGACGCGCCGATCATTGCCGCCGTCGCCGCCATACTGGATGGCACCATCACCGTCCGGCAGGCCGTGACGGCGTTGATGACCCGGCCGCTGAAGACCGAAACCAACGATTGATCCCCACGACTTTGAACGATCAGGAGAAAAAATGCTGTTTGCTGTGATTTGCAAGGACAAGCCCGGAAGCCTGCAGGTGCGCCTCGACACGCGGCCCGAGCATGTTGCCTTTCTCGAGGGGTTGAACGGCGACAAGAAGCTGGCATTCGCCGGTCCGTTCCTTGACACTGAAGGCAAGTCCAATGGCAGCCTCGTGGTCGTCGAAGCGCCCGACCTGGCTGGCGCCCAGGCTCTGTCGGCCGCCGACCCCTACGCCAAGGCCGGGCTGTTCGAAAGCGTCGAAATCCGCCCGTGGAACTGGACGTTCAACAAGCCGGCGGCTAGTTAAATCCCGGTCGCCAGCGCGACTCCAAGGAGGAGAAAGACATGAACTACTGGCTGTTCAAATCCGAGCCATTCAAGTTCTCCTTCGAGATGCTGAAGGCCAAGGGCAAGGCCGGCACGCAATGGGACGGCGTGCGCAACTACGCGGCGCGCAACAACATGAAGGCGATGCAGATCGGCGATCTCGGCTTCTTCTACCACTCCAACGAGGGGCTGAACATCGTCGGCATCGCTGAAGTCTGCGCGCTTGCCCATCCCGACACCACGTCCGACGATCCGCGCTGGGAATGCGTCGACATCCGCGCCGTAAGGGACGTACCGAACCCGCCGACGCTGGAACAGGTGAAGGCCAATCCCAGGCTTGCCGACATGGCGCTGGTGCGGCTCGGACGGCTTTCCGTGCAGCCGGTGACGCCGGCCGAATGGAAGGAAGTCTGCCGCATGGGCGGCTTGACGCCGGCTCCGTGACGGCGCTCACGCCCAACAGTGCCAAACAGTTCATTCTCGACAACACGGCGCTGATGGCGCCGCCGCACGTGCCGGAGATCCTGCTTCATCTTGCCGACGAAGCGCATGACCTGTGGCAGCGGACCGAGGAAGAGCTGGTCGAAATCGGCCTGCCGCCGCCCTTCTGGGCTTTCGCCTGGGCCGGCGGCCAGGGCCTTGCCCGCTATGTCCTGGACAATTCCGGCACGGTGCGTGGCAAGCACGTGCTCGACTTTGCTTCCGGCTCCGGCCTTGTCGCCATCGCCGCTGCCAAGGCCGGTGCCGCCAAGGTGATCGCCTCCGACATCGATCCGTTCTGCGCCACCGCGATCCGGCTCAACAGCGAGATCAACGGTATCGGGACCAAATTCCTCGGCACGGATTGCATCGGCACCGATGCAGGTTGGGACGTGGTCCTGGCCGGTGATGTTTTCTATGACAAATCTTTCGCTGACCGGCTGGTGCCATGGTTCGCAACGCTGAAGGCGCGCGGCGCCGAAATCCTTGTCGGCGATCCCGGCCGGTCGTATCTGCCGAAGACAGGGCTGGAGCCGCTTGCGGTCTATGAAGTGGCCGTCACGCGGGCGCTGGAGGATGCGCTGGTCAAGCGCACGACCGTCTGGCGGTTCGCTTGACGCGATCGCCGAACAGGCGTTCCATAACATCCAGATCAGAGGGGGGGAGCTCATGGATTTTTCAGCAGTGAACTGGCTGGCGGTGGTCGCTGCCGCGATCGTGGCGTGGCTGTTCGGCGCCGCCTGGTACATGAGCCTGAGCAAGCCGTGGCTGAAGGCCGCCAAGCTCGATCCGGCCACGATGAAGAAGTCGCCGCTGCCCTTCGTCGTCAGCTTCATCGCCGAACTGGTCATGGCCACCATAATGGCCCTGGTCGTCGGCGCGATGACCGGCGGCGAGCCGACATGGCTCGCCGGACTTGTCTTCGGCTTCGTGCTCTGGCTGGGTTTCGTCGCCACGACGCTCTCGGTCAACCATCGCTACGAGAATTTCGGCTGGGACCTGACCCTCATCGACGGCGGCCACTGGCTCGGCGTGCTGCTGATCATCGGCGCCGTGATCGGCTGGTTCGGCGCGGTGGCAAGCTGAGTCAAGAAGGGAGTAGGGCAGTAAGGCAGTAGGGGAATAGGGGGCAGACGGCACCGACGCCTATCCCTACTGCCCTACTGCCCTACTGCCCTACTGCCCTACTGCCCTACTGCCCTACTGCCCTACTGCCCTACTGCCCTACTGCCCTACTGCCCTTTATCCGTGGTCCGCGTCTTGGCGACTTCCTCTAGCATCCATTCGCGAAAGGCGACGATGCGTGGATCGTCGGCGGTATTTTCGGGATAGACCAGGAAATAGGCGAACTCGGGCGCCACCCGCAGGCCGAGTTCGAAAGGCTGCACCAGCCTGCCCTGGGAAAGGTCGTTCGCCACCATGGCGAAATCGGCGAGCGCAACGGCATTGCCGTCGAGCGCAGCCTGGACGGCATCCGTGGAATTTCCGAACACGACTGTCCGGCTGTCGTCGAAATCATTGATGCCGGCCGCCGCCATCCACATCCGCCAGTTCGGCCACGTCACGCCTTGCCGCGACCATTCGATATGCGCAAGCGTGTGATTGAACAGGTCGCGCGGCTCGCGCAGCGGCGGACCGGACGTCAAGAGGCTCGGGCTGCACACCGGAATGAGGATGTTGTCGAACAGCCGGTGGGTGCGAAGGCCCGGATATTTGCCGGCGCCAAAACGGATGCCGACATCGATGTCGTCAAGTTCGAAATCCCGCACTTCATAGGCGATGTCGAATCGCAATTCGATATCGGTGTGACGCTTGCGAAAATCGTCGACGCGTCGCATCAGCCATTTTGACGCGAACTGCGCGTCGAGCGTTACCTTCAAGAGAGCGGTGCCGCGCGTCAGCTTTTGCGCCCGCGAAACAGCCCGGCCAAGCAGGTCGAGCGCGTCCGCCGAGGCGTCGAACAGCACCGTTCCCGCCTCGGTGAGCCGGATGGTGCGGCTGGTGCGCGTGAACAGCACCAGCCCGAGCTGATCCTCGATTTCCTTGATCTGATGGCTGACGGCGGCCGGTGTCAGCCCAAGCTCGTCGGCGGCACGGGTGAAATTGAGGTGCCGGGCCGCCGCCTCCAGCGTCCTCAAGGCACGAGTCCCAGGCAGAAGACGAGCCATCCTATCCTCAAAGAAAACTTGATGATCGAGAGAAAACTACTCGTTTCCTACAGAGATTTCAATCTGGCATGATCTGTCCATCGAAACATCATCAAGCCGGATTTGATATTCGGGGAGAACGGAGCACACCATGTCCATCATCGTTTTGAATTCGTCCGCACATCGTCCGAACTGGCTGGCCGAAACCCTCGACTGGTTGCGTCACGCCCGGGTCGCGATACGCCTCCCCCGCCGCGATACTGCCTACCAGAACGTCGAGGATCTCTCCGACCGCCAACTGCGCGATATCGGCGGCGTGCGCCGTGATGTCGCTCGCGCAATGGACAAGGAGCTTGGCCGGCTGGGCCTGCTCGACATCGGTTGGCAGAGACCTGGCCGTAGGGGAATAGGGGAATAGGGGAATAGGAAAAACTAAGGCCGCGCCGAGCTTGTCCCTACTCCCCTACTCCCCTACTCCCCTACTCCCCTACTATCTTACCACCCTCACCACCGTCCGGTCCGACAGCAGCGGCAGCAGCCGCGCCATGGTTTGCGCCGTGACAGCCACACAGCCTTGCGTCGGCGTGAAGCCGGGGCGCGCCAGATGGAAGAAGATGGCGCTGCCGCGTCCGCGCCGGCGCGGCGACAGGTTCCAGTCGAGCACCAGGCAGGCGTCGTAGAGCCTGTCGTCGCGCCGCATGCGTTCGTGGCTGGCGCCATAGGGAATCCTGACCGGCCTGTTGTAGTTGCGGTCGTCAGGCACTTCGCACCAGCCCAGATCGGGCCCGATCGGCGTCATCGCCAGCCGGGTCCTGCGGCCGCTGGAGAACTGATCCCCCCGGAAATACCCCGACAGGATCCGCATCGCGGCCAGCGGCGTGGCGCCATCGCCTTCGCGCTTGTCGGCCGAGATGCCACCGCGCCCCAGCGCACAGGCAAACACCGTTTTCCCGGCCTGCAGCAGGCCCTGGCTTGGATGCCCAGGCCTCGCCCGCACGGTCAGCACACGCAGCCCTTTTCGCAAAATTGCGCCGGCTGCATTGCGATCGTGTTTTTTCTTGTATGATCGTGCCACGGAACAAATCACTGTGAACGGCTGTTACGCCGGTCAGCTTCCGCATAAACAGGCAGCGGTCAACTGAATTTTCTTTTCAAAACAACGGATTGATCCATGACTTCACGCACCATACTGATCGTCGACGACGATGATGACCTGCGCGGCACGCTGGTCGAGCAATTATCCCTTTACGAGGAATTCGACGTGCTGCAGGAATCGACTGCGGCAAAAGGTGTCGCCGCAGCGCGCGGCGGCCTCATCGATCTGCTCATCATGGATGTCGGGCTGCCCGACATGGATGGCCGCGAAGCGGTGAAGATCCTGCGCAAGGGCGGCTACAAGGCGCCCATCATCATGCTGACCGGTCACGACACCGATTCGGATACGATTCTTGGTCTCGAGGCCGGCGCCAACGACTATGTGACGAAGCCGTTCCGCTTCGCCGTGCTGCTGGCGCGCATTCGGGCGCAGTTGCGCCAGCATGAGCAGAGCGAGGATGCCACCTTCTCGGTCGGGCCCTATACTTTCAAGCCCAGCCAGAAACTGCTGCTCGACCCGCGCGGCGGCAAGGTGCGGCTGACGGAGAAGGAGGCCTCGATCATCAAATATCTCTATCGCGCCGACCAGAAGGTGGTGACGCGCGACGTGCTGCTCGAGGAGGTGTGGGGCTACAATTCCGGCGTCACCACGCACACGCTGGAAACCCATGTCTACCGGCTGCGCCAGAAGATCGAGCGCGATCCTTCCAATGCGGAAATTCTTGTGACAGAAAGCGGCGGCTACAAGCTGGTTCCTTAAACATTTTCATTATCCAATGAGCGGCCGGGCGGGGCCGCTTTCGGGTACGATCCAGTTGGAGGGTGGTTTGGATCGAACTCGCAGAGGAGGAGTCGGACTGTCGGTTCGGGGACATAGCTAGATGGCGCTGGATGACGACATCCGCGTTCTGTCCGCCGTGAGGCTCTTCGAGGGCTTCACGCAGGAACAACTGCGCCTGCTCGCCTTTGGCGCCGAGAACACCAGGCTGATTGCCAACCACAAGCTTTATCGCGAGGACGACGAGGCCGATTCCGCCTATATCGTTGTCAGCGGGCGCATCGTGCTCTACCGGGAGCAGAATGGCGAACGCATCCCGATAGGCACGGCAGGCCCCGGCACGATCCTGAGCGAACTGGCATTGATCGCCGACACCAACCGGCTGACCAGCGCGTCGGCCGAGATCGATTCGGAAGTGATGCGGCTCAGCCGCAAGATGTTCCACCGCATCCTGGAGGAATACCCCGAGGTCGCGGTCAAGCTGCACCAGCGCATCTCCGAGGAATTTCAGGCGATGATCCGCCGCATCGAGGAACTGGCGCCGCGCTTCTCCGGCTAAATCTAGCGTACCCACGAAGCTGCTGGCTTCGCAGCCGAAGGGAGAAGTGTTTTCAACGACAGCGATGAACTGGTCGTGGCGCACTGCGCGCCATCCGGACGCCCGGATCCAGCGGCAAGGCTCCGTTGACAGGCAAGAGGTGAAATCCTAAAGCACCTCGAAGGCGGCCGGCGCAGCAGGCGCCATCACCACCAGGCTCCTGGGGGGAGCGAGCCATGCCATCAGGGCGGTACGAGACCATTATCTTGTATTCCCGCAATGACGCGTTCGGCGACGGACTGATCCGGATTCCGGCATTGCGCGCCGCCAGAACGGCATTCCCCGACAGTTTCATCGTCTACGGAACCACCCGGTCGTCGTCCCTTGAACATAGCCTCAATCGCCATGCCGGCCATTTGGTCGATGCGATCAATGTGCGGACGCCCCTGGCGCGCCTGATCGCCGGTCACAGCAAGGGCAAGGGGCGATTGGCCGTCGTCGATTTCCGCATCTCGGCGCGTTGGCTGCTTCAAGCCTCGGCATCACTGCTCGGCCGCGGCATTGCCTATGAGGCAAACTTTCCGGCTTTCGCCCTTTCCTGGCGCCTGGGTCACAGGCCTGAAGCACGACCCGGGCACAATGCCTGGCGCTACCATCGCCTCATCGAACGCCTTGCCGGCAAGCGGCTGCCTTTCGATCATCGGCTGGAGCCTAGCCCGGCCGCACGAGCGGCGGCCAGGAGCCTTGCGGACGGCAAGCATGCTCCCTTGATCATTATCGCGGCGCATGGCAGCGCCAGCAAGCGCATGTCGGCGGATCAGGTTGCCGCAATCGCCGACAGCCTGATCGCCGACGGGGCGAACCTTCTCTATGTGAGAACCCCCGGCGACGGTCCCGATATGGCTGAGCTGGCTCAGCGCGTGCCGAAGCTGCGGCTTGTCGATTCCGCCGCGATCGGAGGTGTCGATATCGGTGACATCTTGCTGGCGCTCGGCGAGTTTGCCGATCTTTACATCGGCGCCGAAGGCGGTACCGCACATCTCATGGC
>NZ_RZQP01000063.1:0-28874 GCF_003998165.1 Mesorhizobium sp. M7A.F.Ca.US.007.01.2.1
GATGATGACGATGTCCGGATTTCTCATGGCCTAAATCGCGTCCCGACGCGCTTTAGTTTTTTGTTTTGATGCATGTCGTTGCCCCAAAACCGGATCCACTTTTGGGCGACATACATTAGCGAATACGGGTCTCGGTCGCCGGATCGAAGAACACCGCCTTTGTCAGGTTGAAGGCGAGCGGCGTGTTGGTGCCCGGCTGAATGTTGGCGTCGGCGCGCAGCCGCGCCACCACGCCCTTGCCGCCGAGATTGGTGACGGCGAAGGTGTCCGAACCTGCCGGCTCGACGACCTCGATGTGACAGTCCGCGGTTGCGATGTGCGAGGCGTTGCGCTCGGCACCTTCCGGATCGGTCAGGGCTTCGGGACGGACACCGAAGATGATCGGCTTGCCCTGGAATGCCGACAGGCCCGCCGGCGCATTGGCCATCGGCAGGTTGATCGGCTCGCGCGCCTCGCGCTGCAGCACGACGGACAACGCATTGCCTGACGTACCGATCGTCGCCGGGATCAGGTTCATCGCCGGCGAGCCCATGAAGTCGGCGACGAAGAGATTGCTCGGGTTGTTGTAGATTTCGGCCGGCGTGCCGAACTGCTGCACCTCGCCATCCCGCATGACCGCGATCTTGGTCGCCAGCGTCATCGCCTCGATCTGGTCGTGGGTGACGTAGACGATGGTGGTGCCGGTGGTGGCATGCAGGCGCTTGATCTCGATGCGCATGTCGACGCGCAGCTTGGCGTCGAGGTTGGACAAAGGCTCGTCGAAAAGGAACAGTTTGGGGTCGCGCACCAGCGCCCGGCCCATGGCGACGCGCTGGCGCTGGCCGCCCGAAAGCTGGCTCGGCTTGCGCTGCAAGAGGTGGCCGATCTGCAGCACCTTGGCCACCTTGTCGATCGCCTTCTGGCGCTCCGCCGCCGGCACGCCGCGCATCTCCATGCCGAAGGAGATGTTTCCGGCCACCGTCATGTTCGGGTAGAGCGCATAGCTCTGGAACACCATGGCGATGTCGCGCTTGGAGGGGTGCAGATCGTTGATGGCGCGGCCGTCGACCCGGATTTCGCCCGAGGTGATCGTCTCCAGGCCGGCGATGGTGTTGAGCAAAGTGGACTTGCCGCAGCCGGAAGGGCCGACCAGCACCAGGAAACCGCCTTTCTCGAGCTCGACATCGATCCCTTTCAGGATCTCGACCTGGCCGAAGCGCTTTCTCAGACCATCAATTTCCAGAAAAGCCATCAGATCATCCTTTGACGGCGCCAGCCATGAGACCGCGCACGAAGTAGCGGCCGGCGAGCACATAGACGAGAAGGGTGGGCAGTGCCGCGATCATCGCGGCGGCCATGTTGACGTTGTATTCGACGACGCCGGTCGAGGTGTTGACGACGTTGTTGAGCGCCACCGTCATCGGCATCGCGTCGCCGGTGCCGGCGTAAGCCGAGGCGAACAGGAAGTCGTTCCAGATGTTGGTGAACTGGTAGATGACGGTGACGACGAAAATCGGCATCGAGTTCGGCAGCATGATGCGGCGGAATATCTGGAAGAAGGAGGCGCCGTCGACCTGTGCCGCCTTGACCAGTTCGGTCGGAAACGCCTCGTAGTAGTTGCGGAAGAACAGCGTGGTGAAGCCGATGCCGTAGACGACGTGGACGAAGACCAGGTTGACCGTCGGGTTGCCGAGACCGAAGCTCGTTCCGACCGAGTTCTGCAGTGTGACGCCGAAGCGGCCGAGGCTGCCGAGGATGGTCGCCATCGGCAACAGCACCGACTGGAACGGAATGAAGCAGGCAAACAGCATCAGCCCGAACACCAGCGTTGCGCCGCGGAAACGCCATTTCGTCAGCACGTAGCCGTTCAGCGCGCCCAGCATGGTCGAGATCAGAACGGCCGGAACCACCATCTTGATGGAGTTCCAGAAATAGCCCTTGATGCCGGCGCAGGTGAGGCCGACGCAGGTCTCGCCCCACGCCTTCAGCCACGGGTCGAAGGTCGGCGCCTTGGGCAGCGCCAGCATGTTGCCGTTCTGGATCTCGTCCATGGTCTTGAACGAGGTCACCAGCATGACGAACAGCGGCATCAGGTAAAACAGCGCAAACAGCGCCAGCAGCCCGTAGATGACGATGCGGTTGAGGGTCTTGACGTTGACGCCGCCGGAGGCCTGGCGGGCGGGAGTGGTGACGGCGCTCATCGCGGCTTCTCCCGCAGTTCCGAATAGAGATAGGGCACGATGATGGCGACGATGGTCATCAGCATGATCACCGCACTGGCCGAGCCGACGGCCATTTCGTTGCGCTTGAACGTGTACTCATACATGAAGTTGGACGGCAGCCACGCCGAGCCGCCGGGCCCGCCGCTGGTCAGTGCGACCACGAGATCGTAGGACTTGATGGCGAGGTGCGCGAGCACGATGAAGGCCGACAGGAAGATCGGCCGCAGCAGCGGGATGACGATGCGGCGATAGAGCTGGAAGGTGGTGGCGCCGTCGATCTGCGCCGCCTTCATGATCTCGCCGTCGATGCCGCGCAGGCCGGCCAGGAACATCGCCATGATGAAGCCGGAGGCCTGCCAGACGCCGGCAATGACCACCGTGTAGATGACGAAATCCTTATTCTTGATCCAGTCGAAATGGAAGCTCGTCCAACCCCATTGATGCAAGGTCTGCTCGAGACCGAGGCCGGGATCGAGGAACCATTTCCAGGCGACGCCGGTGACGATGAAGGACAGCGCCATCGGATAGAGATAGATCGGCCTCAACACGCCTTCGCCGCGGATCTTCTGGTCGAGCAGGATGGCCAGGAACAGGCCGAGCGCCAGGCAGATTGCGATGTAGAGGAAACCGAAAATACCCATATTGGTGATCGACGTGTACCAGCTCGACGGCGGGTCTGTGTCGAAGGTCCAGCCCCACAGCCGCTGATAGGCGCGCGAGCCGGTTAGGACATAGGACGGGAAGGTCTTGGAATTGGTGAAGGACAGATAGATCGTCCACAGGATGAAGCCGTAGACGAAGACGATGGTGATGGCGAAGCTCGGCGCCAGCACGATCTTCGGCAATGCGTCCTGCAGGCGCGAGCGCACCGAGGCGCGTGGCCGCGCATGCTCCGGCGTCAGCTTGATCTGGCTTGTCGCTACCGTGCTCATGGGGCTCCTCCCGTCGACTCGCGGCCAACCAGCTTCGCGGATCTATGTTCGCGGATCTGGGCCTTCCCCGCCGGAGCGGGGAAGGCGTTTTTGGCGCGTGGCGCTTACTTGGCGTCGTCGATCGCCTTGACCAGCTCGGTCACGGCTTCGTCCGAGGTCTTGATCTGACCATGGACGAACTTCGAAACGACGTCCTTGTAGGCATTGGCGACTGCCGGAGGCGCGCCATAACCCTGGGCCAGCGAGCCGAACAGCGTGCCGCCTTCATTGGCTGCCTTCAGGTCGGCGATGCCCTTCTTGCCGCAAGCGTCGAAGTCGGTGTCCGGAACGTCGGTACGGGCCGGAACCGAACCCTTGACGACGTTGAAGGCCGACTGGAAGCTCTTCGACAGGGTGGCGGTGGCCAGTGCGACCTGGGCGGCCTTGCGGTCGTCGGGAACATTGAACATGCCGAACATGTCGGAGTTGTAGATCACCGAGCCGTCGGTGCCCGGGAAGCGATAGCACAGGAAGTCGGTGCCCGGGGTCTTGTTGGCGGCGTGGAACTCGCCCTTCGCCCAGTCGCCCATGACCTGCACCAGGGCATCGCCCTTGATGACCATGGCGGTGGCAAGGTTCCAGTCGCGGCCCGAGAAGTTGGGGTCGACATAGGTGACGAGCTTGGCCAGATTGTCGAACGACTTCTTCATCGTGTCGGACTTCAGGGACTCGTCATCGAGGTCGTTGAAGGCCTTCTTGTAGAACTCGGGTCCGCCGGTCGACAGCACGACGGAGTCGAACATGGTGGCTTCCTGCCAGTTCTGGCCGCCGAGAGCGAGCGGGATCACGCCTGCCGCCTTGGCCTTGTCGAGCAGGGCAACGAAGTCGTCGAAGGTCTTCGGCTCGGTGCCGCCGATCTTGTCCAGGACGGCCTTGTTGATCCACAGCCAGTTGACCGAGTGAACGTTGACCGGCGCCGCGACCCACTTGCCGTCATAGACCGAAAACTTCTGCAGGGCTGCCGGAACGGACTTGTCCCAGCCTTCCTTCTTCGCCGTTTCGGTCAGGTCGCCCATGACGCCGGCGGCTGCATAGTCGAGCACGGTGTAGCCGAGCATCTGCGAGGCGGTCGGATAATTGCCGGCTGCGACCATCGCCTTCAGCGCGGTCATGGCGGCATCGCCGCCGCCGCCGGCCACCGGCACGTCCTTCCAGGCATAGCCTTCCTTGGCCAGATCACCCTTGAGGACGTTGAGAGCAGCCGCTTCGCCGCCCGAGGTCCACCAATGCAGCATCTGGACTTCCTTGACGTCCTCGGCGTGGGCCGCGAAAGCCAGGCCCGACGCGAGAGCCGTTCCGATAAGCAGTTTGCGCAACATGTACTTCCTCCCTTGTTGCATTACACGACCGGCGGATGCCGCCGGGTTCTTCTCAACTCAGCCGACCCACCACCCGGTGCGCTGGCCGCGATGAAACTGGATTGTCTTTTCCTCGGTATAATCCTCGACGGCGCGTTTGCCGAGTTCGCGTCCGAGACCGGACTGCTTGTAGCCTCCGAAAGGCAGCTCGGGATAACCTTCCATGAACGTGTTCACCCAAACGGTTCCCGAACGCACGCCGCGCGCGACCGACATGCAAGTGTCGATGCTGGCGCTCCACACGCCTGCCGACAAACCATAGGGCGTGTTGTTGGCGATGTGCAACGCCTTTTCAATCGATTCAAAAGTCAGCACCGAGAGCACCGGGCCGAACACTTCCTCGCGCGCTATGGCCATCTCCTCGGTGACGCCGCGGATGATGGTGGGATCGAGGTATTGACCGATATTGGAGGCCAATTGCTTGCCTCCGCTGTAGATGCTGCTGCCCTCGGTCGCGGCTGCCGCAACGTAACCGGCCACCTTGGCCAAATGGTCGGACGAGATCATCGCGCCGACCTTGGTTTGGTCATCGAGCGGATCGCCGACCGTGACCCTGGCGGTAAGCGCCTTGACGGTGCTGAGAAAATCGTCGGCGATCGCCTCGTGCACGATCAGCCGGCTGCCGGCATTGCAGCACTCGCCGGCATTGAAGAAGCCGCCGAACACCGCCGCATCGGCGGCCGCTTCGAGGTCGGCGTCCTGGAAGACGATCTGGCCGTTCTTGCCGCCGAGCTCCATCGAGACTTTCTTCAGCGACTGCGCGGCGGATGCCATCGTCATCTTGCCGACGCGGGTGGAGCCGGTGAACGAGACCATTTCGACCAGCGGATGGCTGACCATCGGCGCACCGACATCGGCGCCAAGTCCGGCCAGGATATTGACGGCGCCGGCGGGCAGGCCGGCCTGCATCAGGATGTCGCCGAGCACGAAGGTCGAGGCCGAGGTCATTTCGCTCGGCTTGACCACCGCCGTGCAACCGGCGGCGAGCGCGAAGGGCAGTTTCTGGCTGACGATCAGGAACGGGAAATTCCACGGGGTGATGATCGAGACGACGCCGATCGGTTCGCGCAGGACGACACCCAGCATGGCGTCGCCGAGATTGGCGTAGGTTTCACCATGCAGGGTGCGGGCAAGCGAGGCGGCATAGCGCCAGATGTCGACGGCGCCGCCGATCTCGCCGCGTGCCTGGGCGATCGGTTTGCCCGATTCCAGTGCGTCGAGTCGGGCGATGTCTTCCAGCCGGCCCTCGATCAGATCAGCTGCCTTGAGCAGGATCGCGGCACGTTCGGCCGCATTCATGCGCGGCCATGGACCCGTTTCGAAAGCTCTGTGGGCGGCAAGCACAGCGGCTTCCACTTCGGCCTCACCGGCCTGCGCATAGTGCGAGACGGTGAAGCCGTGGCCGGGGCTGTTTCGAGCAATCGTGCGGCCGTCGCGGGCATCGACATGCTTGCCGTCGATCAGCAGCTTGTAGCCTTTCGGGGCTTCGGCCGCCTCGGCCGGCATGGCGATCTTCAGGGGTGCGTTCATATGTTTGCTCTAGGATCTCGAAAAGGCCGGCTTCTGCTTGGCTTTGAAGGCATCGACGCCGGCCTTCAGATCGCCGGTCAGGGCGATGAAGCCGCTGGCCAGCGCTTCGGTGGCGGCGGCACTTTCCTCGCCTTCGGCGACCGCGATCATCAGCTTGGCGGCTTCCGTCGCCAGCGGGCCGCGCTCGGCGATCTTTTCCGCCCACGCCTTTGCTTCTTCGTGTGCGTTGCCAGTCGCGACCACCCGGTCGACGATGCCCAGGGCGAGTGCCTCGGGGGCGAGAAGGATCTCGCCGCCCAGCGCCATGCGGCGCACCGTCTGCGCGCCGAAGCGGCGCACGGCGCGCTGCGTACCGGACCAGCCGGGCACGACGCCAATCGAGGTTTCCGGGAAGCCTAATTTCACTTGTGTTTCCGCCACGCGCAAGTCGCAAGCCGCAGCCAGTTCCAGGCCGCCGCCCAGCGCATGGCCGGACAGGACGGCGATTGTCGGCTGCCGCAGCCGCGCCAAGCGGTCGAAGACGCGGTGGCCGTAGCGCACCCACTGCACCTGGAAATCGGCGGCACTCATCTGCGCCCAGGCTTCGACATCGCCACCGGCGCAAAAGCCCTTGCCTTCGCCGCGCAGCAGCACGACGCGGACGCCCTCGGCCATCTCGGCCGCGTCGAGCGCCGTCTCTAGCGCCCGCAGCATCGGAATGTCCAGTGCGTTGAATTTCTCCGGCCGGCGCAGCGTGATGGTACCGATGGCGCCATCCTGCTCGAAGGTGACGAGAGGCTCAGCCACGCGCGCCTCCGAGCGAGGCGCCGCCGTTCAGCGACAGGCCTATCGGTTGCTCCTGATAGAGGGCTGCCGGTGTCGTCTTGAGGTCCCTGGCAACGCCCAACGGAATTTCCGACTGGGCCAGCACATCCCGCTGCAGATCGATGCCGGGTGCGAGTTCTGTGACGACCAACCCCTCCGGCGTCAGCTTCATCACGCAGCGCTCGGTGACATAGGTGATGTCCTGTCCCTGCGCCACCGCGCGCTTGCCCGAAAACGAGATGTGCTCGACTTCGTTGACCACCTTCTTGACCTTGCCCTCGTGGTCGATGCGGATGCCGCCATCGGCCAGAGACAGCTTGGCGCCGGCATTGAAGAAGCCGGAGAAGACGATCTTCTTCGCCCGCGCGGTGATGTCGACAAAGCCGCCGGCGCCGGCGGTGACATGCGGCCGCGCCGAAAGCTTCGAAACATTCACAGAGCCGTGTCGATCGATCTGCAGGAAGGACAGCAGCGAGGCGTCGAAACCGCCGGCCTGGAAATAGATGAACTGGTGCGGCGAGGGCATGAAGGCGTCGGCGTTCGATGAGCAGCCGAATTTGAAGTCGAGCAGCGGCACGCCGCCGACCGCGCCCTGTTCGATCACCCAGGTAATTTTGCCGTGCTGGCCTTCCTCGAGAAGGATGCGCGGCACATTGGCGGAAATGCCGAACCCGATATTGACGGCCATGCCGTCGCGCAACTCCATGGCGACGCGGCGCGCGATCACCTTCTGCACGTTCATCTCCGGCGTGCGGAAGCTCGACAGCGGCCGGAAGATTTCTCCGGAGATCGCCGGGTCGTAGGGTGTCAGCGTCGTCTGCAACTGGTCGGGCGCGACGACGATATGGTCGACCAGAACGCCGGGCACGCGCACGTCATGCGGTTTCAGCGTGCCGTTCTCGACGACGCGCTTGACCTGCGCGATGACGATGCCGCCATTGTTGCGGGCGGCGAGCGCCTGTTCCAGTCCGCCAAGATAGGCGCCCTCATGCTCATAGGTGAGGTTGCCGCGCTCGTCGGCCGACGTGGCGCGGATGATCGACACCTGCGGCACGATGGAGCGGAAATAGAGCCATTCCTCGCCGTCGAACTGCTGCACCGAAACGATCGGCTCGCTGGCGGCGGCGTTCATGGCGCAGCCCTGGTGGCGCGGGTCGGCGAAGGTGTCGAGACCGACCTTGGTCAGCACGCCCGGCCGCTTGGCCGCGGCTTCGCGGTGCATATCGAACAGGATGCCGGACGGCACGTTGTAGGCGGCGACCGAATTGTCGCCGATCATCTTCCAGATCTGCGGCGGTTCGGAAGAGGAGGGGCCGGACGGGTAGGAGCCGCACAAGGTACGCTTCAGCAGTCCCGGCTTGGCCAGATGGTCGATGCCTTTGATGCCATACATGTCGCCGGCTGCGATCGGGTGCAGCGTGGTGATGTTCTTCGGATGGCCTTCTGCGTCGAAGCGTTCGCCGATCGCGGCGAGCACCGCATCGGGGCAGCCGAGGCCGCTCGACGAGGACACCGACACGACCATGCCGTCCTTGACCAGGCCAGCTGCCTGCGCCGCGGAGACCACCTTGCTCAATTCATACTCCCGAATTCAGGGTCGATTGCGACCGCCTTGCCTGATTTCGCGGTTTGCAATGCTGCTTCGATTGACGCCGATGACCAGATGCTGTCCTCGCCTTGCGCGCGGATGGCGTTGATCATGAACTGCCTGACGATCGTGCTGGCGCCGATCAAGTTCCATTTGACGCTCATGCAGCGCCTCCCGAACCGGCCGCCCTGTTTCGAATGCGGCGATCCGGGCCGCAGCTTTCCCTGACCACCAGATTGACCGCGCCGATATGGTCTTCGGCCCGTGTGGTGCGCGACTGGATCATTTTCAGCATGACATGGGCGGCACGTTCGCCAAGACCCGCCGAGTCCACCGCGACGCTGGTCAGAGCCGGCATGTAATGCTCGGCCTCGGCCACATCGTCGAAGCCGACGATGGCGAAATCAACTCCGGGCTCAAGCGCGCGCTTGCGCAGCGCCAGCATGGCGCCAAAGGCGACGGCGTCGTTGAAGCAGAGTGCCGCAGTCGGCGGTTCAGCCATTGCGAGAGCGGTTTCGAGGCATGCGATACCACCTCTGCGGCTGGTCTCTCCCTCGACGACCAGAGTGTCGCGGTCGGAGATGCCCTGCGTCTCGCAGGCTTCGCGAAATCCGCCAAGCCGCTCGTGATAGACGACGAGATCGGACGAGCCGCCGAAGAAGACCAGCCGACGATGTCCCTTGCCGATCAGATGAGCGGTGGCGAGATAGGCGCCGCGATGATTGTCGGGCGCGATGACCGGAATGCGGCTCTCGGGAAGCCGGCGCATGGCGAAGACCACCGGCAGACCTGCCGTCTCGATCCGCCTGAAGGCGCCCGGCGTCGTGCCGCGAGCCGGCGACACGATGAGGCCGGCGACGCCTTGCTCCATCAGCGACTTCAGCACTTCTTCCTGGCGCACCGGATTTTCCGCCGTGTTGGCGATGAACGGCACGATGCCGGCCGACTGGAAGACCCGCTCCATGCCAACCGCCAGCTCCGCGAAGAAAGGATTGGTGAGATCGTTGATGACCATGCCGATGACGTTGGAGTGCGCCTTGCGCAGATTGGCGGCGCCGCGGTTGTAGACGTAACCGACATCCTCGATCGCCTTGCGCACCTTGCTCGCTGTTTCGGGCCGGATCAGTCCGCTGCCCTGGAGCACGAGCGATACCGTCGATTTGGACACGCCCGCTTCGCGGGCGATGTCGAATATCGTCGCCTTGGCCCGGTTGGCCATCCAGATGCATCCTCCCGACTGCAGGCCCAAAACTATTGGAACGTTCTAATCTCTGCTCCGCTCGTGAGTCAATCGGGATTTTTCCCGCGCCTCGAACATCGATTGTGCGTACTCAAATGGCATGCTTCATAAGGCTTTCCTGTTGCAATGCAGCATTTCATCCTGCAGGGAGTTCGAATCTTAAAGGTCCTTGATTTATTGGAACGTTCCATTTAGTAGCGTTGTGAAGGGAGCGATGGATGGACATTTCCTTGCCTGGTGAGGGTGGCGGCAGCACCCGGTACACGCTGGTCGGCGAGCCCGTGCAGCCTGACATCGGCGCGCGATTTTCGCGTATCGCCTATGCCGCCGCGCACGTCGTTGCCGATCCGCTCGCCATGACCGATCCGTGGTCCAGACCGGTGATCGACTGGGAGAGGACGATGGCGTTCCGTCACCATCTGTGGCGGCTGGGCTTCCGCATCGCCGAAGCGATGGACACGTCGCAGCGCGGCATGGGCTTCGACTGGGCAAACGCGCAGGAATTGATCCGCCGCTCGATCGCCGAGGCGCGCACGGTCGATGGCGCCGATCTCGCCTCGGGCGCCGGCACCGACCATCTGGCGCCCGCCGCCGCCAAAACAATCGATGACGTCATCAAGGCCTATGAAGAGCAGTTCGCTTTAATCGAAGGGCTCGGCGGCAAGGCGATCATGATGGCCAGCCGGGCGTTGGCGGCAGTTGCCAAAGGGCCGGACGACTATGTCAGGGTCTACGACCGCATCCTGTCACAGTCCTCCGGCAAGGTCATCCTGCACTGGCTGGGCGACATGTTCGATCCGGCGCTCAGGGGCTATTGGGGCAGCGAGAATTTCGAGGTCGCTCTCGATACAGTCGTTGCCATCATCGAATGCCACGTTGGCAAGGTGGAGGGGATAAAAATCTCACTGCTCGATGCCGGCAAGGAGGTCGCGCTGAGGAACCGTCTGCCGGACGGCGTCGTCATGTTCACCGGCGACGATTTCAATTATCCCGAACTGATCGCCGGCGACGAGAAAAGGCACTCGCACGCATTGCTGGGTATTTTCGACGCGATTGCGCCGGTTGCCAACGCGGCGCTGGCGAAACTGGCGGAAGGCGACCGCGCCGGCTTTGACGCGTTGATGGCGCTGACCGTGCCGCTGTCGCGAAAGATCTTCGAGGCGCCGACCGAGTATTACAAAGCCGGCATCGTCCTCATGGCCTGGCTGAACGGCCATCAGGATCATTTTGCGATGGTCGGCGGTATGCAGTCGGCGCGCGGCATCCGTCACTATGCCGACGTGTTCCGCCTTGCCGACCAGGCCGGATTGCTGGCCGATCCGGAACTGGCGGTGACCAGGATGAAGAGCCTTTGCACCGTCGCGGGTGTTTGAAGCGCGGAAAGTGGTTCTCATCATCGACGTAACAGGCCAGGAATGCCGGGCGTCGCTAATGTCTCCGCCACAGCCAAAAAGGCGCGATTGCCTCGTCTGGATGAAAAATGGGCTTGGTCGCCCTTCCCAGATCGGCAGGTGGCATTCCTGCGGGATCATGGTGCGTCAGGTCGAGAAGCAGCGGCCCAAGCCGATCCGGATCGACAGTTTCGGCCGACATGGTGTGTGGCTTGTTCTCGTGCGCAACAAGCCAGTGCAGCGCCTGGACCAGTCCCAGCCCCTCGGCTGTCTTGTGTTGCCAGAGATTGTCACCGACCGAAGACAGGACACGGGCCAGCGACGTCCAGCCTTGCAAGGTAAACATGGCGTAGTGCCTGGGGCGCGTGCGGGACAGTTCCCTGGGCAAGGAGCCATCGGCTGCGATCTGGGTTGCTAGTCTCTCCCGAGCATAGAGGCTGATCTTGGCCAGGGTGGCGCTGTCGCCAAGAAACGTGGCGATCGATGCCCGCTGCAAATCGTAATATGTTCCTTGGTTGCTGCTGCTGCAGAAGGCCGTCGCGGCTGCCGGCGCGGTGTCCAGCCATTCGCAGTAGGAACCGAGCCAGGCTCTGAACGCCTCGCGATCCTCGTCGCCCAGTACTCCTGTTCGCTCGAGCAGGCGTACGGCATCCAGGAAGAAATAGAAATCCTTCAGCTCGATGATGCCGTGGCCGGACCCTTCATTGTTGTCGTGGCCCGACCGCACCTGCGCATAGCGCAAATGCGGGTTCATTCTTGTCCTGGGATCGATAAACCATGCGCGAAAGAGCCTGGCGGCGTGGACGGCATAATGATGCCCATCAAGCACGGTTGCGGCGAGCGCAAGCACGGTTGTGTCGTCGAAGACGCGCTGCAAGCGTGTGCGATCGTAGGTTTCGCTTCCTGCTGCATACAATGCCGTGCCGGGCACGCGTTCGCCATCGCGCCGGATATAGGGCAGGCCGTCGGGTCTGTCGGGGTCGGGCCACCAGTAAGGCGCAGGGTGAAAATAGTCCTGGGGATCCCCGCTGGGGGCTAGGCCAGTCTTGTCGAGCACGCTGAACGGACCGCGGGCGAGTGCCTGTCCGGCCGCGGTTTCGAGATGGTGCAGGATGGGCCCGTCCTTCACCGCGTTGGCCAGGGCGTCTTCGTCATAAAAGGCCAGGCGGGAGGTATCAAGCCGAGCGGCGACTGCCTTGGCGTCACATTGATCGACCATATCGACGATCGCCTGATCGCGGCTGACCAGACGCGCGACGAAGCCGGCCTTGCCGATCTCCAGATGCGAACGCCCTGAATCCAGGCGCGCCACCCAGCCCGCTTTCTGGAGCAGCCCGGCATCCGCCGCCCGGACCGGGCGTGGAAAATCCCAGGCGTCGTCGCGGTAGCGGTCCCAGGGGCCAGGAACTGCCAACCGCCACAGCATCTCGATTTTTGGCCGCCTTCCGTAACCATAGTTTTCGTCGAACAGTTGCGTGGTATCGGCTCGAAATATGATCTGCGGCTCCTCCTCGGCCGGCGGCTGAAAGCTCTGGTCCAGCAGAAGCGCATTGTCGACAATGCGCGCCATGGGCACCACAGCGTAGGGAAGGTGCGGGTTTTTCTCGATCGCGGACCGTATCCGCTGGAACGCAGAGGCTGTCAGGTAGCAGTTCCCGTCCCAGGGCATCAGCCATTTTGCCCTGTCGCGGGCAATCGCGAGCGCGGCGTTGCGAGCCCCATTGTTGTTCATCACATAGAGGTTCTTGCTGCGGCGGATGTGCGTTTCGTAACGCGCGGACTGTCCGCTCGCCCGGCCCTTCTCTGAGAATCGGAGGTCGCCGGCAACAAGCTGGTCGACGTCCCAGGATATCTTCCGGTACTGATCGAGTTCGAAGGGGATTGTATGAAAATTCTGGCGGCGGCTTTCGAGCAGGCCGATGATCCGGGCTTCCTCGTCGGTGTCGACTATTCGATTGACGATCCAGAATTTTTCGCAGGCGTCGAAGACCGGTTCGTTGTCCAGAATGAACAGCACGTTGTCGAATGACTGGCCCTTGCGGTGTCGCGGTTCCAGATCATTGCCGATGATCCGGACGAGCATGAAGCTGTCGGCAATCTGCGAGATCGGCGACGCCGTGTAAGTCTCGCGGGCGGCCTCGATCCGCTTGCCGAGTCCGCGCCGGTATTCAGCATTCTGCTTTGCGGAAATGAGCGCGTTGCCCAATGTCGACCACGGCGACCGCAATTGCGTGCGCACACGGTTCAGTTCGCGATATATCTTCGGCCAGGACGATAGTTTTGTCCTACCGGACTGTGAACTCATGACGGCACGCAGGGAGACCGGATCCCGATCACCGCCTCGGGGATGCGCGCGGTTTCGCCAATCATTCCGACTTTGATTCTGGACCATTTTTGAGCGTGAGGCGACGAAGCCCTGAATTGTCCGGCACGATCAATCATGGAAAACGTCTCTCGCATGTAACGTTGCGAATGTCCTGTTACGTTCTGCTGCATAAGTGACGGCAGGTTGCCAGGCAACGCCGACAGGACAATGCGATAAATCAAATCCGAAAACCACATAGCATGGCAAATGCCCCGGCATCGGCGATTCGCCTTCACGCAAAGGCAAGCTCGCAAAAGATGCGCCGGTGATCGCAATTTTCTTGGAACCAATCCTCCCGGCGCGCGACCAAGCGATGTGTCCAAACATGGTCAGCTTGTGGCGGCCGCATTCGACCGCCATTGCATCGAATACATGAGTTATCTGCCACTCCCCGCATATCACCTCACGGCCCTAGCCTCGTCCGTCCTGCATTGTTGAACCCGACAACCCTTTGCTTACTATATGGTTTTCCAGGCCTTGCCGGCTGCTCCTATGCGTGCTTACTTGTGGTTGTTTTCATGAGGGGGATACAATCATGCGTTTTCTACTTGCTGCGGTCGCCATGCTGTCGTTCGCCGCCACCGCGGCTCTGGCTGATCCAGCTTCGGATTTCAAAAGAGCCGATCAGGCATTGAACCAGACCTTCAAGCAAATCCAGAAGCGGCTTACGGATGATTCCGACGGCAAGGCACGGTTCGTGAAAGCGCAGAGAGCGTGGATTGCGTTCCGCAACGCCGAATGCACGTTTCAATCCAGCGGTGACGATGGTGGCTCCGCGGCGCCGATGGTTGCCGCTGCTTGTCAGGCTGACCTGACCAAGGCCCGCACCAGGCAGTTGAAGGCCTACCTGAACTGCCAGGAGGGTGACCTCTCTTGCCCGGTGCCATCAGAATAATCTGGAGTGACAAAATGCCGAATTTCAAGATGAGATATGTGCTGATCGCGCTTGTGCCGTTGGCGGTTGCCGGTTGCGTCAGCGCTGAGGATCAGCGCGCAATGGATCAGCAACAGTGCGCGTCTTACGGCTACAGGCCAGGAACCAACAGGTTTGCCGACTGCATGATGCAACAGACCTCACAACGTTCAGAAGATGAGCAGCGCTCATTGGATCGCATGGCCGCGCAAGAACAGAGAGACAAGGATCGCAAGGAAGCGCGTCGAAAGGACGACAGCTACATCGATCCAAGGCCGAGTTACGACAAGGATGGCAATCCGAATTTCGACACTCAAGGCAATTACCAAGGGTGTCACGGCGCGGGATGTTTGGTCGACAATCCAGACAATAACGATGACGATGACCAGTAGGCTGGCTCCGCGAGGCTCTCCTTCCTGCCCCCTATAGTCCGGACCTCAACCCAATCGAGAAACCCTTCGCCAACTTCAAGCACTACATGCGGCGTTGCGCCAGGCGCAGGCTAGAAGTCAACCCAAATGCGAACCGCTCTACCTCGGCGAACAGCCGGGAAATGCCGATCCTGCACACGCGATCCGCGATTCCATCAGCTTGAAGGATGGTTCCGGAACTTTTTGCCGCAATGGCAGGTTCGAGCGACATGACGAAACTATCTGACCCTGGCCCGCCGTTCCCAGCAAGCTGCACGGCGGCCAGGACATCCCGGAAGAAGATCATTACTGCGGGCAGACGGTTGACCGGCGCGATTTACTCCAGGTGTTCTGGAGGAAGAGCCGGGGCTTTGAGCGCTGGAACCGAGCCAGCTGCAACGATCATCGAATTTCCCCGAAGAAAGTACCTGCCTCTAGAAGCGCTTTCGGATCAGGGGCCGTTTCAGGGCAAAGCGGGCGATATTGTCGAGCGTTCTTGGCACCGCCATCTCCCCGATGCCCTCAATGGCGCCCTTGGCCGCTGCGTCCTCACGAAAGCGCACTATCCATTCTTCCGTGAGGCTGTCCCGTTGAACAGTGAATCTCGAATTGGCGGTGTCTTCCGGGACCTGGACGCCCATATAATCCGCCACAGCTTCCAGATAGGGCCGTGGGTCTTGCTGCAAATCTTCGTAGACGAATTGACGACAATCCAGCCCCGCAAGTTGTAGGTAGGACCTCCAGAACGCATAGCTTCGATCAATCTGGAAATACGCTTGGCTGATGTCGGCGAAGCTATAAGGAACAGAGCGCGGATTGACTTTCCCTTCGTGCCGGCTCGTCCACACTCCAGACATCCTAGCTCGGTAGAACGAAATAGCTTGCTGAATTCGGTCGCGACGTTCCAACAAAATGAATTCCAAGCCGTGTTTTCTTCGTATCTCGAATAGAAAATCCTTTCCGAATTTCTCCTTACACCAGGCCAGATGGCGCGGAAACAACTTGATCGCAAACCGCCCGTTGTCGGTCGCCGCTTTCTCGATGGCCGCTTTTTCAAGATCATCATAGGTGCGGGGATCGAAGCGTAGATAGGCCGGATCAAGCCATTCCTCCGACCGTCCCATCAGGCCAGTTGCGTTCGTCAGGCTTCCCAGCCAGTTCGAACCGCTTCTTCCCTCTGTAAGAATCGCAACGCCCCGCATAAAATCCTCACTTCACCTTGTCCCGCAACGCATGCCGCAAGGCCCGCTTACCTTCAATCCAAATCAGCGCTGCGTTCCCGCCCCATGTCCAGGAACACCGTGTTCAGCTTATTGCCGCCGTGATCTTCGTTGCCATCTTGTCGGCATCACCAGGGCTTTGGCTGGATTCCAGACCAGATGACCACGCAATTCATCTAGGACGCCGCATCGGCCGCCATCGTCATCGTGGGCGTGTTCGCCGTCGCCGACACGTCGCCACGCGATTGCTGCGCCTGCCCAGGAGTGTCCTCTGTCGAACAACGGTGAGGGTTGTTTTCGCCGCCATCACTATTTTTGTGAACCAATTCACCCGAGGCGCGACCAAGTGATGTGTCCAAACATGGTTCATCAAGGAGAACGTCTTATGTTTACTGTCTCGAGAAACGTCTTTTTGGCCGCCATCGCCGTTTCGGTGCTGGCCGGCTGCAAGACAACCGCTCCCAGGGAATGCGACAAGCTGAAGCCTGGCGTCACCTATAACGGCAAATGCTGCGGCATCGGCGAGCCTTGCCGCGAAGGCAAGGGCGGCGGCGACAGGCCGGGAAATACGCCTGATCCAGCGCCGCAATGATCTGATTGCGTGTCGCCCGTTCCGGTCAGCGCTGGGACGGGCGCGTTGCGCTCGAAAGCTCGCCAACGTCCGGCCTCCCCTTGAGGCACCGTATCGTCCAGCTCTGTGTAACGCGCGCCCTGGACGGCCCTGTGCCACGCTTTGCCCAGCTTATCCCAAGTGAGGAGTTCTTCCGCCACCGCCTCGACGCTGCTCATCCCGCGCGTCATGCCCACGCGCTTTGTCTGGCGAGCCGGCCAGCATGTCGATCCAAGTCTGATTTGTCTGGTTGGATGGTGGGCGTGACAGGGATTGAACCTGTGACCCCTGCAATGTCAATGCAGTGCTCTCCCGCTGAGCTACACGCCCATCCGAAGCCGCGCATACACCATTTTTGATCCAGCGCGTCAATAGCAGGAAAAAGGAAAGAAGGCGTCGTCTCGCCGCAGTGGCGAAGAGGTGCGGCGCCTCGCCTAGAAAACGGCTCAGGCCGCCTGCAGCATCTTCTCCACCTCGTTGACGAGGTCGCGCAGATGGAATGGCTTCGACAGCACCTTGGCGTCTTTCGGCGCCTTGGAATCCGGGTTCAACGCAACGGCGGCGAAACCGGTGATGAACATGACTTTCAGATCGGGATCGATCTCGGTGGCGCGGCGCGCCAGCTCGATGCCGTCCATCTCCGGCATGACGATGTCGGTCAGCAGCAGCGAGAACGGCTCTTCGCGCAGCCGCTCATAGGCGCTGGCGCCATTGTCGAAATCGCTGACCTGGTAACCGGCGCGCTCCAGCGCCTTGACGAGGAACCGACGCATATCGTCGTCGTCTTCCGCCAGAAGAATGCGTGCCATGATATCCTGTCCGAATCACCCGCCCGAGATTGCCGTTGGGCAAGCCCGTTAACCATCCTGTATATGAGGAGGTGAGGGTAAACATCAAGTGAACGCGGACGGCGATGATCCATATTTGCCGGGGGTGTGCCGCCGCTGAAATGCTGGACACGCGGCCTGCAAGGTGGCACTTTCACATCATGATGCACTGGTGTTTTCGGGTTCGTTCAAATTGAAGACGGCAGCCGAGGATTTTTCGGTCTTTCCACCCTTCGAAATCCGGTCGGGCGCCGAGCAGCGCGTCCCCTTCCTCTTCAACTCGCCGCATAGCGGCCGCTACTATCCCGAACGCTTCCTGGCCATGGCAAGGCTGGACCGCAACGCCATCCGCCGGTCGGAAGACTGTTACGTCGATGAGCTGTTCGGCGGTGCCGTGGCGCTCGGCGCGCCGCTGCTGGCGGCGAATTTTCCGAGGGCCTATCTCGACGTCAATCGCGAGCCGTGGGAGCTCGATCCTCGCATGTTCGCCGAGCCAGTGCCGTCCTTCTGCAACATCCGCTCGGCGCGGGTGGCGGGTGGGCTTGGCACGGTGCCGAAGCTGGTCGGCGAGGGGCTCGACATCTATTCCGGCCGCCTGCCGCTGTCGGAAGCCGTTGCCCGGATCGAAACCGTCTACAAGCCCTATCACGAGACGCTGAAGCGGCTTTTGACCCGGACCCATGCGCGGTTCGGTTTTGCCGTGCTGATCGACTGTCATTCGATGCCGGCGAGCATCCGTGTCGGCGACAGCGGGCTGCGGCCCGACTTCATCATCGGCGACCGTTTCGGCATCTCGGCAACCGCCGCCCTGACCGAGACCGCGATCGGCCTGCTCAGCGCCATGGGCTATTCGGTTGCCCACAACAAACCCTATGCCGGCGGCTTCATCACCGAGCATTACGGCCGCCCGGCGCGCCATCTGCATGCGCTGCAGATCGAGGTCAATCGCGGGCTCTACATGAACGAACGGACATTCGAGAAGGCCGCCGGCTTCGATGCGCTGGCCGACGATCTGACGCGGTTCTCAGCCGACCTGATGTCGATGCCCGACCATCATTTCATCGACCTGCCGCTGGCCGCGGAGTGAAATCGCGGCGTAAAAAAAGACCGCATCGTTTGCACGATACGGTCGAAGTCTAGGGAGGAAACGCCCAAGGAGGGCATGGACAGGAAACCCTGTCCGAGGTCAAGGGTATTGTGCGTTGCACAAATGTCAAGCGACCTTCGGGCTTTTTTAATTCACTCTGATGTGGAAATTGCGTTTCGACGACGCTTATGTGACATACGGGCAACAGATATCGTCGCGGAGAAGTCGTCGAACACACTTGTTTTGGTACGAAATTGGCGGCAGAGCACGGCTCGGGCATGCTGCAGTGCGGGAGAATCAGTTGGACATCAGTGTCGATTTCATGCGCCGCATCGCGCAGGTGGCGGCGGCGGAGACCTTGCCGCGCTTTCGTGCCCAAGGCGCGGTCGCCAACAAGGAACAGGGCAGTTTCGATCCGGTCACCGAGGCCGATCGCGAGGCCGAGCGCGCTATCCGGGCGCTGATCTCTGCCGAGTATCCCGACCATGGCATTCTTGGCGAGGAGCATGGCAGCGAGAACATTTCGAGCCGGCATGTCTGGGTGATCGACCCGATCGACGGCACGCGCGCCTTTATTTCCGGCCTGCCGGTGTGGGGCACGCTGGTCGGGCTGACGGTCGACGGTGACGCCGTTGCCGGCATGATGGCGCAACCCTTCACCGGCGAGCTGTTCTACGCCAACGCCTCAGGTTCGCACTATGAGGGGCCGGGCGGGCCGCGAAAACTGACGACCCGCAAGACGACGAAGTTGGACCAGGCGACGCTGTTCACCACCACGCCGGCGCTATTCAAAGGCGAAGCGCGCAACCGTTACGATGCATTCGAAAGACAGATCCAACTCGCCCGCTATGGCGCCGATTGCTATGCCTTCGCCATGATCGCTTCGGGAAGCGTCGATATCGTCGCCGATCCCGGTTTGAAGCCATACGACATCGTGGCGCTGATCCCGATCATCGAGAAGGCAGGCGGTGTGGTCACCACATTCGATGGCGGGCCTGCGGAAAAGGGCGGCGATGTCCTGGCGGCTGCAACGCCGGAACTCCACGCAGCTGCCATGGCCGCCTTGCGCGGCTGACCAGCGACCGGCGGCCGTCAGGCCGTGGGGTCGTCGCTGCCGGGAATGAAGGCGTCGAAGGCGGCGAGCAATTGCTCGCGGTAGATATCGGCTTCCTGCAGGATTTCGTGGCGGGAGCCGTCGATCATCAGCAATGAACCGAGCCGCAGACGCCTGGCGTAGGCTTCGACAGCCCTGGTCGAGACGACCTGGTCGGCGCCGGCGGCGATGATCAGCAGCGGGACCTGGATCCGGGCCATGAAGTCGGGGTCGCTGACGGCTTCCGAAGCTTTCGCGGCTGCCCGCAGCCAACGGATCGTCGGCCCGCCAAGCGCCAGTTGCGGGTATTCTTCATAGATCCGTGTGTTGCGCCGATAGCGTTCCGGGTCCGATGTCAGCTTGTTGGTCTCGAAAGGGGCCGTTACCCTCGGCCGCGGACCCCAGGCGGCATAGAGCCGGCCGAGGCCGAGAGCGCAGAACAGGGAACAGACGCGGCGAACCGTCGAGATCGAGACCGGCAGGTCGGGCAGCGTCAGGAAAGGCGCGATCAGCACCATGCGCCGGACGCGGTTCACCATCGACGGCGCGGCCAGCAGGGTGATCAATGCGCCTGCCGAATGGGCCAGGATGTAGTAGGGTCCGCGGCAATCGGGCAGCACGATCTCCTCGAAGAACTGTTCGAGGTCGGCGGTGTAGTCGCGGAAGCTGCTGACGTAGCCGCGCTGGCGATCGCGAATCAGCCGGTCTGAATCGCCCTGGCCGCGCCAGTCGAGCGTGGCGACGCCAAAGCCACGATCGGCAAGGTTGCGGATGGTTTCGAAATATTTCTCGATGCACTCGTTGCGGCCGGTGAGCAGGACCACGGTGCCCTTCATCGGGCGAGCGACCGCGCCGAACAGGCCGTAGCGGATATTCTTGCGGTCACGCGTGGTGAAGAAGCCGCCGGTGGCGTTTTCCGGCCGCGGATTGCCCTCGATTTCGTGAAAAAGGGAGTTTTCGGTGAAAAGATCCGTCATTCGGCGCTTCGTGCTCGGCGTCTCGCATGCCCGCCTGCGCTGGCCGGCTCCGCTAAGGTGATAGACGCCCATGCGCCAAAAGCCAAGGAATTCCCGGTGACTGACTGGGCTGCAACAGGGAAGGCCGGAAGCCGCTTGAAAGCGTGCTTCCGGCCTCTGTCGATCCGGGAGGAAGGGACGTTACACCCGGTCGGCCTCGTTGCGGTGCCTGTTGTGCAATCGGCGCCGCCAGTCCTTGATCCTGGAATGGACTTTAGCGCCGGCTGCCTGAACGCGCGCCGAAGTGCCGGTTCATCTGCCGTTCATCAAGGGTCCGGCCGCCGTGGCTTTTGCCGCCAGGTGAAATCTTGAAATGCTTTCCAGCGCTCCCCAAATGTCTCGTGCGGTCGCCAATGTCGGGGCCGCTGGCCCACCCGAAACGCCGCTCAAGGGTTTCGCACCGGCCATACGCAAACCATGTTGCTCAACAGGAGAACACCTCATGCGTCACGTTGATTTTTCCCCGCTTTATCGCTCGACCGTCGGCTTCGATCGTCTGTTCACGATGCTCGATTCGCTTGCGCAGCCGGATGGCGCGCAGACCTACCCGCCCTACAACATCGAGCGCACCGGTGAGGATTCCTACCGGATCTCGATGGCGGTTGCCGGCTTCTCTGACGAGGAAATCTCGATCGAAGCCCATCGCAACGTGCTGACCGTCAAGGGTGAGCGCAAGGACGAGGGCACCGGCGAAGGCTCTGAACTGCTCTATCGCGGCATTGCCTCGAGAGCCTTCGAACGCCGCTTCCAGCTTGCCGACCACGTCGAAGTTGTCGGTGCTTCGCTGAAGAACGGCCTGCTGTTCGTCGACCTCAAGCGCAACATCCCCGAGGAGCTGAAGCCGCGCAAGATCGCCATTACGGCATCTTCGGCCAAGGCCAAGCAGATCGAGGCCAAGACCGCTGCCTAAAGTACAAGTCTCCTCCCGAGACGGAAGCGGCGCCGAAAGGCGCCGCTTTTTTGTTGTCGGGGATTTCGGTATCAGGCGATCAGCTGGCCAAAACGGTCGACCTCATCGGCCGTCGTCGCGAAGCTGGTGACGAAGCGATACAGCAACTCGTCCTCGCTGATGTGGCCGTCAAAGCCGTGCGGCTTGTGCCAATCATAGAACGCCGCACCCGCTGCCTGCAGCTTTTCAGCTTCGGCTTTCTTGATCACAGCGAAAACCTCGTTTGCCTGCGGCAGCCATGCCAGCTTTGCCGTGGCCGAATCCTCGATCGCGGCGGCAAGGCGTGCGGCCATGGCGTTGGCGTGGCGGGCGGTGTCCAGCCACAATCCGTCTTTGAAATAGGCCTCGAACTGCGCCGCGACGAAGCGCGATTTCGAAAACAGCTGGGCGGCGCGCTTGCGCAGGAACGCCAATTCCCTGGCACGATCAAGATCGAACAGCACGATCGCTTCGGCGCACCAGCAGCCATTCTTGGTGCCGCCGAAGGACAGGATGTCGACGCCGCGTTTCCAGGTCATTTCGGCTGGCGACGTGTCGAGCGCGACCAGCGCATTGGCAAAGCGGGCGCCGTCCATGTGCAAGGGAACCGAATATCGTTTGGCGATCGCCGCGATCGTCTCGATCTCATCCAGGCCGTAGATGGTGCCGACCTCGGTCGACTGGGTGATCGAAACGGCCATCGGCCGTCCCCAATGGACGATTTCCGGTGCGAAACGGCCGATGGTCCTTTCCAGATTGTGCGGATCGATCTTGCCCAGCGCGCCATCGATCTCATGCAGGCGTGAGCCGCCGGAAAAATACACCGGCGCGCCGCATTCGTCCTCGATGACATGCGATTCGCGATGAGCAAAGGAAATGCCGCCCGGCTTGTTGTAAGCGGTCAGCGCCAGCGAGTTGGCGGCCGTGCCGGTGGCGACGAAGAACACCGCGACCTCGCGTTCGAAAATCTCGCTGAAGCGCTGGTAGACTGCCTGGTCGAGCGCTCCGTCGCCGTAGGCGGTGGAAAAGCCGCCGGCATTGGCCGACAGGCCGGCGGCAATGTTGGGGTGGGCGCCTGCCCAATTGTCGGAAGCGAAGAACATGCATCTGCCTATGTCTTGGGAGAACGGGGGGTGGGGAAATCAGACTGAAGTTGACCGGTTTCGCGTGCTGATCGCAAGGGCCAGGCGCCGGAAAAACAGTAAAGCCAGCCAACGGGCAAAGCCCAGGCCGACGACTGAAGCTTACGTTTTTCCTCAGCTTCGCGACATTTTCTGTCGCGAATGCCCCAAGTTTTTTGCAAATCGGTCTTGTGTGCGTTCGGGATTTCTGCCATAAAAATTTAGGACAGTAGTGCTGTCTTATTTTGTCGCACAAAACGAGCTGGATTGGCGTATCATTTGGGCCTCTCCGGCTGTTGCCGCGAGCGACAGGTGGACAGCCAGACTCTGGCCTGTACGATTACCGGATGCGATCCATGCGGAAAGCCGCCTGGTTCGACAGGATTTCGCAAGACGTGCCACAAGGATCAGGGTGAGCCAAGCGCTTGCCGAGGCAAACCAGCGCCTGAATGGCTGGGAAGGAGGACAGGAGATGACGGACATGACGCACTCTGCGACGAACGGCCAGGCCGCGCAGACGAAAGCGGCAACCGTCAAAACCGCCTTGCGATCCAATATTGGCCGAAGCGCCAACGGATTTTCCGCCCAGGGCCTCTACGATCCACGCAACGAGCATGACGCCTGCGGCGTCGGCTTCATCGTCAACATGAAGGGCGTGAAGTCGCATCAGATCGTCGAGGACGGGCTTGCTGTGCTCGAAAACCTGACGCATCGCGGCGCCGTCGGCGCCGATCCGCTGGTCGGCGATGGCGCCGGCGTACTGGTGCAGCTTCCCGACCAGTTCTTCCGTGAGGAGATGGCAGCCCAGGGCATCGAGCTGCCGCCGGCGGGCCAGTACGGCGTCGGACACTGGTTCATGCCGCAGGACGCCGCCCTTCGCGCCCATATCGAGGACATCATTGCCGAATCGGCGCAATCCGAGGGACTTCCGCTCATCGGTTTCCGTGACGTGCCCGTCGACAATTCGTCGCTGTCGAAGGCGCCCGACATCGTGGCATCCGAGCCGTTCCATCGGCAGATCTTCATCGGCCGCACGCCAGACATTACCGATGACGAGGAATACGAGGCCAGGCTCTATCTGCTGCGCAAGGTCATATCGGGCCGCATCTATGCCGAGAACGACAACATGGACGTTGGCGCCTATTGCGTGTCGCTGTCGGCGCGCACCATCGTCTACAAGGGCATGTTCCTGGCCTATCAGGTCGGGGCCTACTACAAGGACCTCAAGGACCCGCGCTTCGAAACCGCGCTGATCCTCGTCCACCAGCGCTTCTCGACCAACACGTTCCCGTCATGGAAGCTGGCGCATCCCTACCGCATGGTCGCCCACAATGGCGAGATCAACACCGTGCGCGGCAACAACAACTGGATGGCTGCGCGCCAGGCGTCGGTCGATTCCGAACTGTTCGGCAACAACATCTCGAAGCTGTGGCCGATTTCCTATGACGGCCAATCCGACACCGCCTGCTTCGACAATGCGCTCGAGTTCCTGTTCCAGGGCGGGTACAGGCTCAGCCATGCCATGATGATGCTGATCCCGGAAGCCTGGGCCGGCAACAAGCTCATGGATGCCGATCGCAAGGCCTTCTACGAATACCATGCGGCACTGATGGAGCCGTGGGACGGACCGGCGGCGGTGGTCTTCACCGATGGCCGCCAGATCGGCGCCACGCTCGACCGCAATGGCTTGCGCCCGGCTCGCTACATCGTCACCGACGATGACCGCGTCATCATGGCCTCGGAAGCCGGCGTGCTGCCTGTGCCGGAGGAGAAGATCGTCAAGAAGTGGCGGCTGCAGCCCGGCCGCATGCTTCTGATCGACCTGGAGAAGGGGCGCATCGTCTCCGACGAGGAGCTCAAGTCGGAGATCGCGACCAAGCATCCCTACAAGACCTGGCTCGCCAACACGCAGTTGATCCTCGAAGATCTGAAGCCGGTCGAACCGCGCGCGTTGCGCAAGGATGTCAGCCTGCTCGATCGCCAGCAGGCATTCGGCTACAGCCAGGAGGACACCAAGCTGTTGATGTCGCCTATGGCGACGACAGGCCAGGAAGCGGTGGGCTCGATGGGCACCGACACGCCGATCTCGGCGATGTCGGACAAGTCGAAGCTGCTCTACACCTATTTCAAGCAGAACTTCGCCCAGGTCACCAACCCGCCGATCGACCCGATCCGCGAGGAGCTGGTGATGAGCCTGGTGTCGTTCATCGGGCCGCGGCCCAACATCTTCGACCTTGTCGGCAATTCGCGCCGTAAGCGGCTCGAAGTGCGCCAGCCGATCCTGACCAATGGCGATCTCGAGAAGATCCGCTCCATCGGCCACACCGAGGACCGTTTTGACACCAAGACGATCGACATCACCTATGGCTCCGCCGAAGGCGCCGCGGGCATGCAGGGCGCCATCGATCGGTTGTGCGAGCGGGCGGAGGCGGCGGTTGCCGGCGGCTACAACATCATCATCCTGTCCGACCGCCAGGTCGGGCCCGATCGCATCGCCATCCCGGCGCTGCTGGCGACGGCGGCGGTCCATCATCACCTGATCCGCAAGGGGCTGCGCACCTCGGTCGGCCTCGTCGTCGAATCCGGCGAGCCGCGCGAAGTGCATCATTTCTGCTGCCTCGCCGGCTATGGCGCCGAGGCGATCAATCCCTACCTCGCCTTCGACACGCTGCTCGACATGCACAAGCGCGGCGAACTGCCGAAGGAAGTGGACGCCTACGAAGTCGTCTCGCGCTACATCAAGTCGATCGGCAAGGGCATCCTCAAGGTGATGTCCAAGATGGGCATCTCGACCTACCAGTCCTATTGCGGCGCGCAGATTTTCGACGCCATCGGCCTGAAGACCGATTTCGTGCAGCAATACTTCACCGGCACCGCGACGCTGATCGAAGGCGTCGGCCTGGACGAGATCGCGGACGAGACGCTCAGCCGCCACAATGACGGTTTCGGCAACGACCCCTTGCTGCGCAACAGCCTCGAGGTCGGCGGCGAATACATGTTCCGCATGCGCGGCGAGGCGCATATCTGGTCGCCCGATGCTGTCGCCACCTTGCAGCACGCCGTGCGCCAGGGATCGTGGGAAACCTTCAAGGACTATTCCGCCCAGATCGACAGCGAGACGGCCCGCGCCCAGACCATTCGCGGCCTGTTCAAGCTCAAGCTGGCCGGGGAAACCGGCCGCAAGAAGGTGGCGCTCGACGACGTCATGCCGGCGGCCGACATCGTCAAGCGGTTCTCGACCGGAGCGATGTCGTTCGGCTCGATCTCGCGCGAAGCGCACACGACGCTGGCGCGCGCCATGAACCAGATCGGCGGCAAGTCGAACACCGGCGAGGGCGGCGAAGAGGCCGACCGCTATCTGCCGCTGCCGGGCGGCGGCAAGAACCCGGAACGCTCGGCGATCAAGCAGATCGCCTCGGGACGTTTCGGCGTCACGGCCGAATACCTCGTCAACTCCGACATGATGCAGATCAAGGTGGCGCAGGGTGCCAAGCCCGGCGAGGGCGGCCAGCTGCCCGGCCACAAGGTCGACGCCACCATCGCCAAGGTCCGGCATTCGACGCCGGGCGTCGGCCTGATCTCGCCGCCGCCGCATCACGACATCTATTCGATCGAGGATCTGGCACAGCTGATCTACGACCTGAAGAACGTCAATCCAGCGGCTGACGTGTCGGTCAAGCTGGTGTCGGAAGTCGGCGTCGGCACGGTCGCGGCGGGCGTCGCCAAGGCACGTGCCGACCACATCACCATCTCTGGCTATGACGGCGGCACCGGTGCCTCGCCGCTGACGTCGCTCAAGCATGCCGGCAGCCCGTGGGAAATGGGCCTTGCCGAGACACACCAGACGCTGGTGCTGAACGGCTTGCGGTCGCGCGTTGCGCTGCAGGTCGATGGTGGCTTGCGCACAGGGCGCGACGTCATCATCGGCGCGCTGCTCGGCGCCGACGAGTTCGGCTTCTCGACCGCACCGCTGATCGCGGCCGGCTGCATCATGATGCGCAAATGCCATCTCAACACCTGTCCGGTCGGCGTCGCGACGCAGGATCCGGTGCTGCGCAAGCGCTTCAAGGGCACGCCCGAGCATGTCATCAACTTCTTCTTCTACGTCGCGGAAGAGGTGAGGGAGCTGCTCGCCGAGATGGGCTACACCCATCTCGACCAGATCATCGGCGACACCGATCTTCTGGAAAAGCGCGACCTGATCGTGCACTGGAAGGCGCGCGGGCTCGATTTCTCGAAGATGTTCTTCAAGCCGGATGCGCCGCATGAAGCGGTGCACTGGACCGAGCGGCAGAAGCACCCGATCGACGACGTGCTCGACCGCAAGCTGATCGAACTGGCCAAGCCGGCGCTCGAGAGCAAGCTGCCGGTCAAGATCGAGGTCGATATCCGCAATGTCGACCGCTCCGCAGGCGCCATGCTGTCGGGCGAAGTGGCCAAGCGCTTCAAGCACAAGGGCCTGCGCGAGGATACGATCCAGGTGAAGCTGACCGGCACTGCCGGCCAGTCCTTTGGCGCCTTCCTGGCGCGCGGCATCTCGTTCGAGCTTGTCGGCGCCGGCAACGACTATGTCGGCAAGGGCCTGTCGGGCGGACGCATCGTCATTCGGCCGCCGGAAGAGGCCAAGATCGTCGCGGCTGAATCCATCATCGTCGGCAACACGGTGCTCTATGGCGCAACCGAGGGCGAAGCCTATTTCGCCGGCGTCGCCGGCGAGCGTTTCGCCGTGCGCAATTCGGGCGTCGCCGCCGTCGTCGAAGGCGTCGGCGATCATGGCTGCGAGTACATGACTGGCGGCATCGTCGTCGTCATCGGCAAGACCGGCCGCAACTTCGCCGCCGGCATGTCTGGCGGCGTCGCCTACGTGCTCGACGAGGCGGGCGATTTTGCCGAGCGCTGCAACATGGCGATGGTCGAGCTGGAGCCGGTTCCGGAAGAAGACGATCTGATGGAGAGGCTGCTGCACCATGGCGGCGACCTCGATCACAAGGGCCGCGTCGACGTCTCCGGCGACATGACCAGCCATGACGAGGAGCGGCTCTACCAGCTGATCTCGAACCATGTGCATTACACCGGGTCGGTACGTGGTCGCGAGATTCTCGACGACTGGGCGACGTTCCGGCCGAAGTTCCGCAAGATCATGCCGGTCGAATACCGCCGCGCCCTGATCGAGATGGAACGCATGCGCATGGGCGTTGCGGCGGAATAGGCTTTGCAATGGCCGGGGAGCCCAGGCTTCCCGGCCCATCTTCATCGACAGTTTGACCTCCGGCGCAAGGTTGCCATGGCTGCCTCAAGGGGTTAACGGGTGCGGCGAAAACCGCACCATCTGGACAGCAGGAACTGGACTATGGGCAAGGTAACAGGCTTTCTCGAAATCGACCGGCAGGTGCACAAGTACCAGCCGGCCTCCGACCGCATCCGGCATTTCCGCGAGTTCACGCTGCCGATGTCTGACAAGGAGGTCGAGAAACAGGCCGCGCGCTGCATGGATTGCGGCATTCCGTTCTGCCACGGGCCGACCGGCTGCCCGATCCACAACCAGATTCCAGACTGGAACGACCTCGTCTACAATGGCGACTGGGACAACGCGATCCGCAACCTGCATTCGACCAACAATTTCCCGGAGTTCACCGGCCGCATCTGCCCGGCGCCTTGCGAGGAAGCCTGCACGCTGAACCTCGAGGACATTCCCGTCGCCATCAAGACGGTCGAGCAGGCGATCGCCGACAAGGCCTATGAAACCGGCCATATCAGGCCCTATCCGCCGGAGAAGAAGACCGGCAAGCGGGTCGCCGTCATCGGCTCCGGCCCGGCCGGCATGGCGGCTGCCCAGCAGCTTGGCCGCGCCGGTCACGACGTCCATGTCTACGAGCGCGAAAGCCGGCCCGGCGGGCTGATGCGCTACGGTATTCCCGACTTCAAGATCGAGAAGCACTATATCGACCGGCGCATCGAGCAGATGCAGGGCGAGGGCGTGACCTTCCATTGCGGCGTCAATGTCGGGGTCGACAAGCCGGTCGCCGAACTGCTCGCCGAACATGATGCCGTGCTCTATTGCGGCGGTTCCGAAACGCCGCGCGCGGCCGGTATTCCCGGCGACGATCTCGGCGGTGTGCATGACGCGATGCCCTATCTGGTGCAGCAGAACAGGCGGGTCGGCGGCGAACCGATCCAGTCGGTGGCGTGGCCGTCGCATCC
>NZ_RZQP01000064.1:0-28578 GCF_003998165.1 Mesorhizobium sp. M7A.F.Ca.US.007.01.2.1
GTGATGATCGGCTCGATCGACATGGTGGCGAAGCTCAACAGCATGCCGGTCGCCAGCATGGCGACAACAGGCCGTTTGTCGGGGATTTGTGACCAGCCGCCTTTCCGCTTCTGCGTCGCTGCGGCGTCTGCTGTTTTCGGCCGGGGATTCTCCTTGATCAGAAACGTGGTCGCCAGGAATGCCAGGAAGATGACACCGCCGGAGAGGAGAAAGGTGGCGCGGATGCCGATCAGCGGCGGCAGGGCGCCGCCAACCAGAGGGCCGACCAGAGCCCCGCCCGTGATGCCGGCCGACAGCAGGCCCAACGCCCAGCCGGAACGCTCCTTGGGTGTCTGCATGGCGACGAGGATGGTCGATCCCGAGGAGTAGCCGCCGGCAAAGCCGATGAGCAGCCGCAGCAGCACCAGCTGCCAGACCGTCTGCACCATGCCGGTCAGCGACATGCATATGGCCATGCCGAAGCTGGCGCGAACCAGCATCACCTTGCGGCCATAGCGGTCGCCGAGACGTCCCCAGAGCGGCGCCACCAGCGCCGCCGCGAAGAACGTCGCGCCATAGGCAATCCCCGACCATTGCACGATCGCCGCGTGACCCTCGGCACCCAGCTGCTCGATATAGAGCGGCAGGAACGGCAGAAGCAGCGTCATGGCGACAAGCGTCGAAAACGAACCGGCGAAGCACACGAACAGATTGCGCCGCCAGTGGATGTTGTAGGTGCTGTCGGTCGCCGGGGGCGTGCTCTGCTGCATGTCGTATGTCCTGTCCCAGCAACTCTTTTATCGATGCTTGCTGCGGATACCAATTTGGGATACCAAGATGGTACACGTCATGGACGCAAGCTTGGCCGCTGTCAATGCAGCCTGTCGAACGTGATCGGCAAGACGATCGCAAACGGCCAAAAGATGGAAACGACAATGTCGCAGATGCACAGCGTCGAAAAACAGCTTCGGCAGATGATCCTGGGCCTCGAGATCGGTCCCGGCGAAAAGCTGACCGAGCGCTGGATCGAGAGCCGTTTCGGTGCATCGCGAACCCCGGTCAGGGCAGCACTTCTGCGGCTCGAGACCGAGGGGCTGGTCGGCAGGGACGGGCGCGGCTGGACGGTGTCGCCGATCAATCTGGCTGAACTCGAGCAGATCGCCGTCTACAGGGAGGCGGTCGAGGTTGCGGCAGTTCGCCTGACATGCAGCCTGGCGGACCGGAGCGCCATCGATGTCATCCAGGCGATGCTCGAATCCTGCGACAACGACACGCCGCGCGAGGAATGGCATCGCGTCGGCATGGATTTTCACATCGAACTGGCGCGTCTGTCGGGCAATGAATTCCTGTTCCGGGCGGTCCGTGATGCCATGACACGCCTGTCACGGGCGCGCTGGCTGGAGGTTCGCGACGAAGCGGCCCTCAGCCGCGCCTGGGCCGAACATCGCGCCATACTGGCGGCGGCACGCCGTGGCGACGCCGATGAAGCCGCGCGCCTGCTCTCGGTCCACATCGTCGGCAGCCGCGACCGGCTGGTGACGTCGCTCGCCAACGATCGGCGCGGTCTTCGCGCCAGAGGCTTTGCCGTCGTTGCTGCTTAAGGCGGATGAAGGGGCGCAAAGCGGCGTCTGGACGTGTGCGCACTTTCGCCCTCGCTTCGCAGACGCCGATGGCGTAAGGAGCGGCGATGGAAAACAACCGATTTGAAACACCTGTGACTGTGAAGTCAGTCGCGGCGGGAAGCACTCAGCTCTTGCGCACGGCGCGTGAGGCTTCCGACTACCTCCTCAACAGCTGGCCCGGCAAGCGCAGCCCCAAGCATCGCGCGGCCCTGCAGGCCTGCCATGACGCACTCGCCGGCGACAAGCCGGCGATGAACGCCAGGCGCGCCTTCATTGCGGCGGCGCGCGAAGTGGACGTCTTTGTCAGCGACAAGGCGCCGGCCTGACACAAGGCGACATCCGAGGCGGCAATCCGGATTGAGGCACGGCCCGCATCTGCGGGCCTTTTGCCGTCACTTTGCCGTTTCGGTTTCGGCTTCAGTCTCGTCTTCGGGCTTCGAACGTTCCCTCGCTGCAACCTTGGCTGCCAGCTTCTCGGCCTTCTTGGCCGCCTTCTGGCGGTCGCGTTCCTTGCGTTCCTGATCGTAGTTTGGTGGTCGCGCCATATCGGCTCCTTTTTCACTGCCTCGCGGCTCTGGTCCTGCCTAGGAGCATTAGCCGTCAAACACAACAGCTGAAGCGATAGTGCGTCGATGATGGCCAGGCTTGCAAGATGCGCGCCGCAATGATGGGGCCACGCCCATCATTGCGGCGGCGATACCTATCGCCGTCGATTTGCCGATCAGATGCCGCTTCGGTCAATCACCAGATCGGCGGCACCAAAGCGGTCCTTTGCCGTCAGCTGCTGGTGCCAGTAGGGATAGAGCAAGGGCGGCCGGCTGACCGCGTCGAGGCGCTCGCGCTCCTCGCCCGAAAGCACCAGGCTTGCCGCCGCGATGTTGTCGAGGAACTGCGTTTCCGTCCTGCCGCCGATCACCAGGGAACTGATGGACGGCCGGCCAAGCAGCCAGGCCAGCGCCACCTGCGCTGCCGACACGCCGCGCTGCGCGCCGATCTCCACAAGCACATCGACGATCCGCCACAGCCGGTCCTCGTCGCGGATCGGTGGTTCCGACCAGCCCGCGAGTTGGCGGGCGGTGGGGCTGTCACGGCGGTATTTGCCGGACAGCAATCCGCCGGCAAGCGGGCTCCAGACCAGAACGCCCAGCCCCTGGTCGACGGAAATCGGCAGCAGTTCGTACTCCGCTTCGCGCGCTTCCAGCGTGTAGTGGATCTGCTGCGTGATGAAGCGCGGCTGATGACGGCTGTCGCTGATGCCGAGCGCCTTCATCACCTGCCAGCCGGAATAGTTGGAGCAGCCGACATAGCGGATCTTGCCCTGGGCAACCAGCGTGTCGAGCGCGCCGATGGTTTCCTCCAGCGGCGTCACGCCATCCCATTCGTGCAGGAAATAGATGTCGATGACGTCGGTCTTGAGCCGCTTCAGGCTCTTCTCGCATTCCCGGATCAGGTGATGGCGCGACAGGCCTTCATCGTTTGGACCTTTGCCGATCCGCATCCGTGCCTTGGAGGCGATCAGCACGTCGCCCTTGCGCTTGCCGCCGAGCGCTTCGCCGATGATTTCTTCGGAAATGCCGTTCGAATAGACATTGGCGGTGTCGATGACATTGATGCCGGCGTCGATACAGAGATCGATCATCCGGCGCGCTTCGTCGAGATCGGTCTTGCCAACCGCCGAAAAAGCACCGGCGCCGCCGAACGTCATGGTCCCCATGGTCAGTGTCGATACTTTCAGGCCGGAACGGCCGAGGGTGCGGTATTCCATGTCGGTCCTCGCGATTGCATTGGGAAAGGGCTGGGGAGGGCGCCCGAAAGTGGCCGCTATTTGTAGGACAATTTGGGCGACGTGTCTCCATGCCAGCGCGGCGGATCGATCATGCCTGGCTGGACCGACGGCGGCGGTGACCATGCTCGCGCTGCAATAAAACCGTCATTGCAGGCCTATATGGAAGTCGGCTCAGGTGTTGCCGTTCCCGGGCTGTAGGCCGGGAGTTTGGGGCGCCGGACGTGGATCGACAGAGCTTGCAAGTGGAGCAGCCGATAATGACCGAGCTAAAACAGAATTCTCCGGCCAGGGATTGGCTTGAAGCCGAGCTCGCCGACACGCTTGACGAAGACTATGAGCTCGAAATGTCGGAGCCGGCGCTGTCGATGGAGATCGCCAAGATCTACAAGAACTCGCATCCGCCTTCGATCGATCGCATGCAGTATTTTCGCGACCTGATCACCCTGCAGTCCGAATTGATCAAGCTGCAGTCCTGGGTCGCCCACCACAAGAAGAAGCTGGTGGTAATCTTCGAGGGACGCGATTCGGCCGGCAAGGGCGGTGTCATCAAACGCATCACCCAGCGCCTCAACCCGCGCATCTGCCGTGTCGTCGCACTGCCGGCGCCGACGGAGCGCGAAAAGTCGCAATGGTATTTCCAGCGCTATGTCCCGCATCTGCCGGCCGGCGGCGAGATCGTGCTGTTCGACCGCTCATGGTACAACCGCTCGGGCGTCGAGCGGGTGATGGGCTTTGCCCAGCCCGATCAGGTCGAAGAATTCTTCCACGACGTGCCGGAATTCGAGCGCATGCTGGTCCGCTCGGGCATCACCGTGGTCAAATACTGGTTCTCGATCACCGACGAGGAACAGCAGATGCGCTTCCTGATGCGCATCCACGATCCGATGAAACAGTGGAAACTGTCGCCGATGGACCTGCAGTCGCGCGTGCGCTGGGAGCAGTACACCAAGGCCAAGGAAGAGACCTTCGCCCGCACCAACATCCCGGAAGCGCCCTGGTTCATCGTCGAGGGCAACGACAAGAAGCGCGCGCGGCTGAACTGCATCGACCATCTGCTCAAGCAGCTGCCTTACGAGGAAGTGCCGCACGAGGAGATCACTTTGCCGGAGCGCGTCTTCAACCCCGAATACGAACGCCAGGTGCTGCCGCGCGAGCTCTACGTGCCGGAAAAGTATTGAGGCAGACGAAGCTGCGATCTCCCCCACGCGGGGGGAGATTGGCTCTCCACCTACGCCCGCTTGATCACCACATGCGTCGCGAGCGGGGTCGCCACCTGCTCGCTGCAGACATAGCCGAGCTTGAGCATGTCCAGGCCGGCAAAAAGGTTCTCGCCCGTGCCCAGCAGCAGCGGCGCGATCGCCAGATGCATCTCGTCGATCAGTTTTTCCTGCAGATATTGCCGTATGGTGGCGACGCCGCCGCCGACCCGCACATCCTTGCCGCCAGCGGCAGCCTTTGCCTGTTCAAGAGCTGAATGGATGCCGTCGACGACGAAGTGGAAAGTGGTGCCGCCCTCCATCGTGATCGGTTCCCGCTTGTGATGGGTCAGCACGAAAACCGGCACATGATAGGGCGGGTTGTCGCCCCACCAGCCTTTCCAGCTGTCGTCAGGCCATTCGCCGCGGATCGGTCCGAACATGTTGCGGCCGAGGATCCAGGCGCCGACATTTTCGAAGCTGCGCGCCGCGAACGCCTCGTTGACGTCGGTGGTGCCGCCATCTTGTCCGAGCACCATCTCGCGGAAGGTGCGGGTGTCGACAAACCACTTGTGCAAGGATTCCCCACCGACGCCGAGCGGATTTTGCAGATCCTGATCGGGACCGGCGCCATAGCCGTCGAGCGATAGGGTGAAAGCGTTGACGCGAAGTTTGGACATGCGAGCCTCCTCGATAACCGATTGTGTTTTGCAAGCAGTTGTTTTGTAACAAACCGATTGTGAATTGCAAGCGGTATTTTCAAGCTCAAACGAAGCCCACGCAACGGTCAAGTGGCCCTCGCTATGGATTCCCCGGCCAAGAGCCGGAAATTGGTATGGATGTCGAAGCGGATTGGCCGACATTGCTCGCCGCGACCGGCCGTCGTCGCGAAGAGAAATTACCCCTTCAGCATCTCCGCCACTTCGGGTGCGAAATAGGTCAGGATGCCGTCGCAGCCGGCGCGCTTGAAGGCGAGCAGCGATTCGAGCATTGCCTTCTCGCCGTCGATCCAGCCATTGGCGCCTGCCGCCTTGATCATCGAATATTCGCCTGACACCTGGTAGGCGAAGGTCGGCATCTGGAACTCGTCCTTCAGCCGCCGGATGATGTCGAGATAGGGCAGGCCGGGCTTGACCATCAGCATGTCGGCGCCCTCGGCGATGTCCTGTTCGGCCTCTCTCACCGCCTCGTCCGAATTGGCATGGTCGATGTAATAGGTCTTCTTGTCGCCCTTGAGCAGACCGGCGGTGCCCACCGCCTCGCGATAGGGTCCGTAGAAGGCCGAGGCGAATTTGGTCGCATAGGACATGATCGCCACGTCCTGAAAACCATTGGCATCGAGCGCGTCGCGGATGGCGCCGATGCGGCCGTCCATCATGTCGGACGGTGCGATGATGTCGGCGCCGGCGGCCGCCTGGATGACTGCGGCGGCGGTCACCTGTTCCACTGTCTCGTCGTTGACGATGATGCCGTCGCGCAGGATGCCGTCATGGCCGTGGCTGGTGAATGGGTCGAGCGCTGCGTCGGTGATGATGCCGATCTGCGGTACCGCATCCTTGATCGCACGGGTGGCGCGGTTGATGACATTGTCGGGATCGAGGATGTGCGAGCCGGTCTGGTCGCGCAGCGAGATGTCCACATTGGGGAAGGTGGCGAGGGCGGGAATGCCGAGTTTTGCCGCGCGCTCTGCCTCCTTGACGGCGAGATCGATCGACAGGCGGAAGACGCCGGGCATGGCGGCAATCGGCTCGCAAACACCCTTGCCCTCGACGACGAAGATCGGCCAGATCAAATCGTCGACCGTGAGCCGGTTCTCCTGCACGAGACGTCGCGACCAGTCGGCCTTGCGCATGCGGCGCAAACGGCGGCTGCCCGTGATCTCGTCGACGCCGCGCGCGCCGGCGGGCTTTGCGGGGGTGAATTTGTTCATCGTCAGTACTCTCGTTCGGGCAGGCTTTTACCACGAGCTCCCGCCGCTGACCAATGCGGCACGATTGTGCCAGCAACGCGGTCGAGGCCTATTCGGGTTGCCCGTTGCCTGACAGAATCTGTGCCGCGCCCCTGATGGCGACACGGAAAGCCTCGTCGAAGCCGACACCGCGCACCTGCCAGACGTAGGTCTTGCCGGCCATGGCCAGCCGCCAGTCGGCGATCCAGCCCAGTTCCTTGTCGCTCCAGACGAGACTGCCGTAAAGCGCCTGGTCGGCGCCGGCTTTCTCCGCAAGGGTGTCGAGCTTCGTCATCTCGGCATTGCGAAGCGCCTGATCGTCCAATCCGGCCTGCGACAGCTGCGCCACCGTGGGAAAAGTCACCTGCATGGCCAGCGGTACGGCGGCATTGCCGAACGATTCGCGCATCAGCATGCCACGGTCGTCCTCGGCATCGAGCGCGTAATGCGTTGTTCCGCGCTCGGTCGCCAAAAACACCACCAGCCGTGGCCGCCCGGTCAGCCACGGCCTGCTGCCGAGCGAAGCCAGCACCGGGTCGATGTCAGCAGGCTTGTACTGGCAGTAGAGATTATGAGGCCGATCGTACGTGCCCTGGTCGTCATGGTTGGGAATGCCTTCCATGCGGTCGCGATAGTGGAAACTGGCGACGAAGGTGCCGGCTTTGTCGCGCAATGCCGTCATTTCAGGTTTCGCCGGCAGGCGCTGATCGCCGGAAACCCGCACCAGAACCGCGTCGAGGCAGCGCTTGAAGCCGGACTGGCGGTTCTTCTCGTACTTTCCGTTGACGATGGTCTGCGAGCTGTAGAGGTCTTGCAAAGTCCCCGCCATGACCGGGTGAACAGCCAAGCAGAGGCTCAGCCCGATTGCCACCGGCGCAAGGTGCGAAAATCGAGTCATAAACAATCGTCCCGTTCGAAGACCCACCAGGTACGCTGCAATGAACTCTACCCAGTTTTCCGTATTGCAGCTCCATTTTTAGCACTGGCTCCTGGTCCGGGCCAGAGCTTGCACCGGTGTCCTCGCCATTGACGCACCCATGCGCCACGCTTTAGCACTTCAGTCCCGGCGGCCGGGAGAGGGATTCTTTCACGATGGATTTTGGCGGAGGCGACGAGATCCGCTTCGAACATCTGGGCCGGGCCGGCGTCGTCACCTTGACGCGGCCGCAGGCGCTCAATGCCTTGACGCACCGCATGATCGGGGCGCTCGACGCCGCTCTTTCCGCCTGGGAGGCCGACCAGGGCATCGACGTCATCGTCGTCAAGGCAGAGGGCAGGGCCTTTTCGGCCGGCGGCGATATCCTGCATGTCTATGAGACAGGTCGGGCGGGAAAACCGCCGGTCGAGTTCTTCGCCGACGAATACCGGCTCAACGCCCGCATCAACAGCTACAAGAAGCCCTATGTCGCCCTGATCGACGGTATCGTCATGGGTGGCGGCGTCGGCATCTCCTTCCACGGCTCGCACCGGGTGATGACCGAGAATGCCCAGTTTGCCATGCCGGAAGTCGGCATCGGCTTCTTTCCGGATGTTGGCGCCAGCCACCTGCTGCCCGATCTCGGCGGCTCCTTCGGCATGTATCTGGCGCTGACCGGCAATCGCATTCGATATGGCGATGCGCTGTGGTCTGGGCTGGCCACCCATACCATCAAGGCCGAGGACCAGGCTGGCTTCCTCGACCGGCTGGCGTTGACCGGCGATCCGGAATCGGTGCTGCGCGGCTTCTTCGTGCAGGCAAGGCGAGAAACCGACAGGCCGACGCTGGAGGCGATTGTCCGTCATTTTTCGCAACCGTCCCTGAACCGCGTCATCGACAGCCTCGAGCGTGCGGCCGCCGCCGATGAGTTCGCGGCAAAGACGCTGGCGACGATCCGCACCCGCTCGCCGACCAGCCTGCGCGTCGCCTGGCGGCAGATCAGCGCCGGACTGACGCTGTCCATGGAAGCCTGCATGAAGATGGAGTTCCGCATCCTCAACCGGATGCTCGCCGGCCATGATTTCTACGAAGGCATCCGCGCTGCCATCATCGACAAGGGCTCGAAGCCGCAATGGCGGCCGGCAAGCCTCGCTGCGGTCAGCGAAGCGGATGTCGATGCCTATTTCGCTCCGCTCGGCGAACGGGAACTCCTGATATGAGCGAGGTGACCTCAAGGCGCATCGTTCTGCAGCCCTCCGGGGTGGAGGTGATCTTCGCCTGGTTCCAGCGCGTCATATCGGGCTACTGCCTGCTGTTCGGCATTCTCTACTGGATCAAGCTGATCGGCTTTTATCCGGGCACACTGTGGCGTTTCGACCTGATGCCCGTGCACTGGCAGGTCGCGGCGGTGGTGCTCGCCGTGTTCTTTCCCTTTGCCGCTGCCGGCCTGTGGATGCTGGCGTCCTGGGGCCCGGTGATATGGTTCATTTGCGCGGTGACCGAGACGGTCATGTACGCCGGCTTTCCCGAGTTGTTCGGCCACCGCTTGCTGATTGTCGTCTCGCATGCGGCGGTGGCGGTGCTCTATATCGTCTTTCGCGTCGTCATCTACCTGCAGAAGCGCCCGGTCCGCCACTAAGCCGTTGAACCCATTGGCGGCCCGGCTGTCGCCTCGAATGAGCCCTGCAATCGTTGCCGAAATCTTTAGGTTAATTATTCTTGCTCGGGTGACCGTTCGTTAAGCCTCTTCCGAAACCTCTTACCGGTAAGCTCTTGTTAGCCCTAGCGTTTAAGTCGAATTTTATGAGTATTCGATAGTGTCGCGATCAAGGTGAAAAACAAAAAATCACCAGGGCGACAAACGAGAGGCAAAGACAATGATCAATTCGCGTCCGGCGGCGAAGACCGCCAACGTATCCGACGATCGCCGTGAGGCTATCCGTTCCCTGTACATGGAATCGCTGCAGCTTGTTGAGCGGCTGCACCGCCGCCTGCTTGATGTGATCAAGGACGAATTCGACCGCAACGGCCGTTCCGACATCAATGCCATCCAGGCACTGCTGCTGTTCAACATCGGCAATTCCGAACTGACCGCGGGCGAGCTGCGCTCGCGTGGCTACTATCTCGGCTCAAACGTCTCCTACAATCTGAAGAAGCTGGTCGATCTCGGCTTCATCAACCATCAGCGCTCGCGCATCGACCGCCGTTCGGTCCGTGTCTCGCTGACGCCCAAGGGCAATGAGGTGGCGGAGGTCGTCGCCGGCCTCTATGAGCGTCATGTCGGCTCGATCGAACAGGTCGGCGGCATCAACACCGACGAGTTCAAGCAGATGAACCGCGCTTTGCAGCGGCTCGACCGCTTCTGGAACGACACCATCGCTTACCGGATGTAAGACATCCGCCGCATCGGATTCGGCCCGCGTCACAGAAGCGCGGCCGAAATATCGACCTTCAGTCAGGGCCGGTGCCGAGAGGCATCGGCCTTTTCTTTGATTTGGCTGGTCATTGCACCGCGTGGTCGATCGCCGATCGATACCCAAAAAGCACGGTCCGTTCTTTTCGGAATGCTGGCCGGTCGGATTTGGCCGCTAGGCCACGTTGCCGCCATATTCCAATGGAACCGAGAGTGGCAGTGATGCTGTGGTGAAGACCATGCGTTCACCCGCAGCCGTATCGCGCCTGTGCATTGTCACACCAAGCTGATACGGACCATGGTTGGCTAATTGTTAAGATTGCCAATTTTACAGTGCGGGCGAGATCGCCCGGTGATCAACGCAGCAAGTGATCGAACTGCTACCAATGTCTGGAACGTCCATGAAAACCAGCCGTCGTTTTTTCCTGTCCGGAGCCTCCGCGCTCGCAGCCGCGGTGGTCGCCGGCGGCGCCAATGCGCAGGATGTGATCGGTGATATCCTGAAATCCTCGGCGCGCGGCAATTGGGACGACCAGTTCGACGCCCGCGCCAGCGAGGGTGGCAAGGTGGCCTCGACGCTGCCGATCTTCAGCCCGCAGACCGTTGCCTTCACGGAACAGGCGGTCGGGCAATACCAGAACATTGTCGGGCAGGGTGGCTGGGTCGAGGTTCCCGCGACCAAGAAACTGCAGCTCGGCGTCGATGATCCCGATGTGGTGCCATTGCGCAAGCGCCTGATGGTCGCGGGCGACCTGTCGCAGAGCGCCGGCATTTCGACGGCTTTCGATTCCTATGTCGACTCGGCAGTCAAGCGCTTCCAACTGCGTCACGGCCTGCCGGCTGATGGCTCGATGGGCAAATACACCTATGCGGCGATGAACGTTTCGGCGCAGATCCGGCTTGGCCAGTTGCAGACCAATCTGCAGCGGCTGCGCGAGAAGGCCGGCACGCTGGGCAGCCGCTACGTGCTGGTCGACATTCCGGCAGCCCAGGTCGAAGCGGTCGAGAACGACCGCGTCGTGCTTCGCCACACCGCGATCGTCGGCAAGATCGATCGCCAGACGCCGATCGTCAATTCCAAGATCACTGAGATCATCGTCAATCCATACTGGAACGCGCCGGTCTCGATCGTGCGCAAGGACATCATTCCGCTGATGCGGAAAAATCCCGACTATCTCAAGAACAGCCACATCCGCCTGTTCGCGCCCGATGGCAGCGAAGTCGATCCGATGAATGTGGACTGGTCGACCGACGACGCCGCCAAGTACCGGTTCCGCCAGGATCCCGGCTCGGAAAACGCCATGGCCTCGGTGAAGATCAATTTCCCGAGCCCTGACGGCGTCTACATGCACGACACGCCGCAGCAGAGCCTGTTCGGCAAGATGCTGCGTTTCGATTCCTCGGGCTGCGTGCGCGTGCAGAATGTGCGCGACCTCGTCACCTGGATCCTGCGCGACACGCCCGGCTGGGACCGCCAGCATTTCGAGGCGGCGATCAAGACCGGTGAAAACACGCCGATCCAGGTCACCAATCCGGTGCCGGTCCACTTCCTCTATCTCTCGGCCTGGTCGACCGGTCCGGGCGTGGTGCAGTTCCGCGACGACGTCTACGCGCTTGATGGCAACAACGAACTGCAGATCACGTCCGCGCTGTAAGCGTTTGAATCCTATCTAAAAAGGCCGCCTCTCAGGGCGGCCTTTTTTCATTGATTGGGTGCCGCGGCGTTTTTCACGGGAGGGCGGCTGGACGGATCGGCCGGCTTTGCGCATGGTCGGCGGGAAGCCTGGAACCGGACCATGGAAGTCGCTGTCTTCATTCTGGTCGTGCTCGTCTTCGTGGCGCTTTCCGGCGCGCTGGTTCGCCTGGTGCGGGTGCCGTTGCCGGTGCTGCAGATTGCGATCGGTGCCGCGCTCGCCTGGCCGGTGCGCGGCATCCATGTCGAGATCAATCCGGAACTGTTCCTGCTGGTGTTCATTCCGCCGCTGCTGTTCGGCGATGCCTATGGCGCACCGAAGCGTGAACTGATGGCGCTGCGCGGACCGATCCTGGATCTGGCCATAGGGCTGGTCTTCTTCACCATCGTCGGCTTCGGCTACGCCTTGCATTGGCTGGTGCCGAGCATCCCTCTGGTGGTCGCTTTTGCGCTTGCCGCGGTGCTGTCGCCGACCGACGCGGTGGCCGTGTCCTCGATCGTCGACAGGAATGTCGTCCCGGCGCGGCTGATGCACATTCTCGAAGGCGAGTCGCTGCTCAACGACGCTTCAGGCCTCGTCATGTTCCGCTTCGCCGTCGCAGCAGTGCTGACCGGCAGCTTTTCCCTTGCCGCGGCTTCGTTCAGTTTTCTCTATGCCGTGGCGATCGGCATCCTGATCGGCGTCGCGGCGCTGTTCGTTGCCGCCAAGCTGCTGCAATTGCTCAACCGGATCGGCGGCGTGCCGGCCGAAGCGCAGGTGCTGGTGATGGTTCTGCTGCCCTTCATCGCCTATCTCGGCGCCGAGCATGTCGGAGCGTCCGGTATTCTGGCGGCTGTTACCGCCGGCCTGCTCACCGGCGGCTCCGGCGTGTTTCGCTTCCTCGGCGTCTCGGCCCGCATGCAGACGATGTCGCTGTGGACGACGCTTTCCTTCGTTTTCAACGGTGCTCTCTTCATCGTGCTCGGCCTGCAGCTTCCCGACATCATCCGCCATGTGCCGCCGGAACTCATGAGCCTGCACCCGATCATCCAGCCGATCGCGACCGTCGTGGCGCTGACGCTGTGCCTGATCGCGTTGCGCTTCCTGTGGATATGGGTAGGCGATCTCGCAGCCGGCATCGCCGCACGTCTGGGCAAGCGCAAGGTGGAGCCGTTCGGGTTGCGCGTGCGGCTCGCCGGTTCGGTGGCCGGCGTGCGCGGCGCCATCACGCTGGCCGGCATATTGTCGCTGCCGCTCGCCATGCCGGACGGTTCGCCGTTTCCGGCGCGCGATCTGGTCATTTTCCTGGCCGCCGGCGTCATCATCTGTTCGCTGGTCTTCGCCAGTCTCGCTCTGCCGACGATCGCCAGGGGGCTGGTCGAGCCCGGTGAGGATGCCGGCGCCGCCGAGGAGCGGCTGGCGCGTGTCGGCGCCGCCAAGGCGGCAATCGCGCGCATCGAGAGCATCGCCGGAGCCGCAGATGATGAGGGAGGCGAGGTGCCCGGCGCCAGGCTTGCCGCCGCCGACAGCATCGTCGCCGGGTACCGGCGCCGCATCGCCGCCTCGGACGAAGCCGATGAGGCCCGCGCCGAGGCGCGTGAAGCCGGAAGGCTGGAGCTCGAATTGAGATTTGCGGGCATCGAAGCCGAGCGCGAAGCCGTGCGCGCCATGTTTCGCAGCGGCGAGATCAACGACCATACGTCGCAGGCGCTGTTTACCGAGATCACGCTCACCGAGGCATTGCTGAGGGGCCGGAAGGCGAGGAAATAACGACGCGCGGGCCTGGCTGGCGCAATCCGGCCAGCAAATTTCGCGTGGCAAACATGGCGGGGCGAAAACAACTGTGTTAATGGCGCCGCGTGCAGGTTGCCCAAAAGTGTACAGCGGTTTGAGCAACGACATGCATAAACAAAATTGCCCCCGAACCCCGAGGATTTCAGGCTATGGCAACAGCAGCGGCAGTGTCGAACAAATTCGAATCCTTCTTCGAAACCACGCTGGCCGACGCCGATCCGGAGATTTTCGGCGCCATCCGCAACGAACTCGGCCGCCAGCGCCACGAGATCGAGCTGATCGCCTCGGAAAACATTGTTTCCCGCGCGGTGCTTGAGGCGCAGGGCTCGATCATGACCAACAAATATGCCGAGGGCTATCCGGGCAAGCGCTACTACGGCGGCTGCCAGTTTGTCGACGTGGCCGAGGAACTGGCCATCGAGCGCGCCAAGAAGCTGTTCGGCTGCAACTTCGCCAATGTCCAGCCGAATTCCGGCAGCCAGATGAACCAGGCCGTCTTCCTGGCGCTCTTGCAGCCGGGCGACACGTTCATGGGCCTCGACCTCAATTCCGGCGGCCATCTGACCCACGGTTCGCCGGTCAACATGAGCGGTAAATGGTTCAAGGTCGTCTCCTATGGCGTGCGCCAGGACGACCATCTGCTCGACATGGATGCCATCGAGAAGACCGCGCATGAAACCAAGCCGAAGCTGATCCTGGCCGGCGGCACCGCCTATTCCCGCGTCTGGGACTGGAAGCGTTTTCGCGAGATCGCCGACGCGGTCGGCGCCTATCTGATGGTCGACATGGCGCACATCGCCGGGCTGGTCGCCGGCGGCGTGCATCCGTCGCCGCTGCCGCATGCCCACGTCGTGACGACCACGACGCACAAGTCGCTGCGCGGCCCGCGCGGCGGCATGATCCTGTGCAATGACGAGGACATCGCCAAGAAGATGAATTCGGCGGTGTTCCCCGGCCTGCAGGGCGGCCCGCTTATGCATGTCATCGCCGCCAAGGCGGTTGCCTTCGGCGAAGCGCTGAAGCCAAGCTTCAAGGTCTATGCCGAGAGCGTCGCCGCCAACGCCAAGGCGCTCGCCTCCAGCCTCAAGGAAACCGGTCTCGACATCGTGTCCGGCGGCACAGACAACCATCTGATGCTGGTCGATTTGCGTCCGAAGAACGCCACCGGCAAGCGCGCCGAGGCGGCGCTGGGCCGCGCCAACATCACGTGCAACAAGAACGGTATTCCGTTCGACCCGGAAAAGCCTTTTGTCACCTCGGGCGTGCGTCTCGGCACCCCGGCCGGCACCACGCGCGGCTTCGGCCAGGCCGAATTCCGGGAGATCGGCAAGCTGATCGCCGAAGTGCTGGATGGTCTCAAGGTCGCCAATTCCGACGAGGGCAATGCCGCCGTCGAAGCAGCGGTCAAGGCCAAGGTCGTGGCGCTGACCGATCGCTTCCCGCTCTATCCCTATCTCGGCTGACGCGATAGGAAGTTTTGCCGCCTGCTGCAACGACGAGCGTCGTTTCAGCAGGCCGGGGCGACCGGCAGGAGCCTTGATGATGCGGCCATTTCGTTTCGCCGACCTTGGCGCCGTTGGCGCTCTGGCTGCTTTGATCGCCGTGCCTTTCCCCGGCAACGCCTTGGCGCAAACCGCCCCTGCTCAAGCCGCGCCCGCGCAACCCGCACCTGCGCAACCCGCACCTCAGCCCGAGCCCGCGGCGCCCGCCCAGACGGCACCCAAGCTCGAAACCTTTGGCAGATGGTCGACCCTGGTCGACGAGGTCGACACCGGTGAGGATCTGCGCAAGACCTGCGCGGCCTCGACCGCCTTTATCGGCGCTGGCGGCGAGAGCGGCGTTCTGACGCTCATCATCACGAACGGCGATGCACTGCCGCCGGATGCCTACCCGTCCGTAACGATCGCCGTCGACAACAAGGCCTTGCCGGCCGGCAAGTCGGTTGCCGCCACTTTCGGCGACGACAAGGGCCGCGTCACTGCCAAGCTCCATTCCGATGGCGCCGTCAACGGCCGGCTCAGCTGGACCGTCGACAACCAGTCCAAGACCAGCCTGGCGCTCCTGCGCACCATGCGCCGGGCATCGGTGCTTGACGTCTCCTTCGGCGATGCGCCGGTCGGAAGCATATCCATGGACGGCTTCACCAAGGCCTATCGTAGTCTCGGCGCATCGTGCGGGTTTCCGACCGCCGACGTTGCTCCCTGAAGACATCGGTACGCTGTGCGGCTGCTGGCGAGGCTGGCAATCCTGCTTGCGCCTCGCTATCTCTGAAGGGCGAGGAAGCTGTTGGCGACACTTTGCCATCGCTGCAAAAACCTCTAAGCCTTTCGCTTCACCAGATTCGCCAACCAAAGGCTTCTCCATGCGCTGTCCCTATTGCCAGTCGGAAGATACGCAGGTGAAGGATTCGCGCCCCGCCGAGGATGGCGCGGCGATCCGCAGGCGGCGCGTCTGCCCCGATTGCGGCGGCCGTTTCACCACCTTCGAACGCGTGCAGTTGCGCGACCTCGTCGTGGTCAAGAAATCGGGCCGCAAAGTGCCCTTCGACCGCGACAAGCTGTTGCGCTCGGTGGAGATCGCCGTGCGCAAGCGCAATGTCGATCCCGAACGCATCGACCGCGCGGTGACAGGCATCGTGCGCCAGCTCGAAAGTTCCGGCGAGACAGAGGTTGCTTCGGGAGAAGTCGGCCGCCTGGTCATGGAAGCGCTGAAGTCGCTCGACGATGTCGCCTATGTCCGTTTCGCCTCGGTCTACCGCAATTTTCGCGAGGCCAAGGATTTCCATGAATTGCTGGGCGAGCTCAAGGGCGACGAAGTCAAGGGTGAAGAGGAAGCCAGCTGAGCATGACTGCAAGCGAACAGGCCGCCCTTGATCGCCGCTTCATGGCAGCGGCACTCAGACTGTCGCGAAAAAATGCCGGGCGCACCGCGACCAACCCGTCTGTCGGTACGCTGATCGTACGCGATGACGGCAATGGTCCGATGATCGTCGGCACCGGCGTCACCGCTGTCGGCGGCCGTCCGCATGCCGAGACCGAGGCCCTGGCCGAGGCCGGCGACCTCGCGCGCTGCGCCACCGCCTACGTCACGCTGGAACCTTGCGCCCACCACGGCCGCACGCCGCCTTGCGCCAATGCGCTGGTCAATGCCGGCGTTGCGCGGGTCGTCGGTGCCGCCAGCGATCCCGATTCGCGCGTGTCCGGCAAGGGTTATGCGATCCTGCGCGCGGCCGGTGTCGAGGTGGTCGAGAAGGTGCTGGCGGCGGAAGCCGCCGAGCAGATGGCCGGCTATTTGATTCGATCGTTGAGAAAACGCCCGGAAGTGATTCTCAAGCTTGCGCTTTCCAGCGACGGCAAGATCGGCAGGGAAGGTGACGGGCAGGTGTCGATCACCGGCGATATCGCGCGCCGAGAAGTGTATCTGATGCGGGCTGAGGCGGACGCCATACTGGTTGGTATCGGCACCGCCCTTGAGGATGATCCGGCCCTGACGGTGCGTTTGCCGGGGCTTGAGAACCGTTCGCCTGCCCGCATCGTGCTCGACCGCCAGATCAGGTTGCCGGAGGCCTCGAAGCTGGTTTCAGGCGTCGACCGCGTGCCGCTCTATATCGCCGCTTGCCTGGAGGCCGATCCGCTGCGGCGCGCAGCACTCGAACGCGCCGGCGTGCGCTTTATCGGCACCGAGACGCACGAGGGCGGCGTAGCCTTGCCGGAATTACTTGAGGATCTGGCCGCGCTCGGCATGGCCAGCGTGCTGGTCGAGGGCGGCGCCAGGGTGGCGAGCGCTTTCCTGGCCGACGGGCTGGTCGACCGCATCGTGCTGTTCCAGGGACCGGATGCAATCGGCGACGACGGCATTGCATCGCCGGTCGACGCCGACCATATCCCGGCAGGATTTCGCAAATTGCGCGACATGCGCTTTGGCGAAGACAGCTACGCCGAGTGGATAAGAGACCTTTAGGGATCAACACCGATGTTTACCGGAATTGTCACCGATGTCGGCACTGTCGCGTCCGTCAAGCCGCTCAGGGAAGGGGTGGGGCTCCGCATCGACACAGCCTATGACCCGCAGACCATCGCCATCGGCGCCTCGATCTCCTGCGGCGGCGTCTGCCTGACGGTCACGGCCTTGCCCGACAGCGTTTCGAATGCACGCTGGTTCGAGGTTGAAGCATGGGAGGAAGCCTTGCGGCTGACCACGGCCTCGGGCTGGAAATCCGGCACCAAGGTCAATCTGGAGCGGGCGCTGAAGATCGGTGACGAACTCGGCGGCCACATCGTTTCGGGCCATGTCGACGGCATGGCCGAGATCATCGAGCGCAAGGATGAGGGCGATGCCGTGCGCTTCACGCTGGAAGCGCCGCGCGAACTGGCGAAGTTCATCGCGCCCAAGGGCTCGGTCGCGCTCGACGGCACCTCGCTCACCATCAACAAGGTCGAAGGCGCGCGCTTCGACGTGCTTTTGATCCACCACTCGCTGACCGTGACCACCTGGGGCGAGCGCAAGGTCGGCGACCGCGTCAATCTCGAGATCGACACCATGGCGCGTTATGCGGCGCGGCTGGTCGAGGCGACGAAAGAGGGGCTTTAAGTGCTGCTGGCCTCGACTTAATCAGTTTTAATCGCTATGATTAAATCTGATTGTGAGGCTCTGATGGATACAAAAGTAATCACCGCTCACGTTCCGCTGCCGCTGGCTGAAAAGGTAGATCAACTGGCTGCCCGCCTTGAGCGCCCACGCGGCTGGATCGTCAAACAAGCTCTTTCCGCGTGGGTGGATTTGGAGGAGGAGCGCCGACGGCTCACGCTTGAAGCAATGGCCGATGTCGACGCAGGACGGGTCATCGATCACCAGGCCGTGCAGGCGTGGGCTGAGAGTCTTGGTACCGATAAGCCACTGCCGGTGCCTCGTTGATGGAGTTGAAATGGACCAACAAGGCTTTGTCCGACTTGGTCCGGCTACATGATTTTCTCGTGCTAGCAAATGGCCCGGCGGCCGCACGTGCCGTGCAGTCGCTTACTGCCGCGCCGGCACGGTTGGTCGAATATCCGCGCATCGGTGAGAGACTGGAAGAGTTCGAACCACGAGAAGTGCGTCGCATTTTGGTAGGCAGCTACGAAATTCGTTACGAGATACAGAACACGACAATTTCTGTGTTGCGCCTGTGGCATACGCGAGAGGATCGATAGGACAGGAGTCCATCCAGCAATCTTCCGCTTGCGATGAACCCGGCTTCGGCCTAAGTCACCGGCAACTCCCCGGAGACTTTTATGGCTGGTACATCCCAACACGGCAAAGCCTTCATTCGTCCGAAGGCGAAGGCGCATCTGCTCATTGTCGAAGCGCGCTTTCACGACGACCTTGCCGACGCGCTGCTCGACGGCGCGACAAGCGCGCTCGATGAAGCGGGCGCGACTTACGACGTCGTCACCGTTCCAGGTTCGCTGGAGATCCCCGCGGTGATCACCTTTGCACTGGACGGCGCGACGGAAGGCGGCACACATTATGATGGCTTTGTCGCGCTGGGCACCGTCGTCCGCGGCGACACTTACCATTTCGACATTGTCGCCAATGAATCCAGCCGCGCGCTCATGGATTTGAGCGTGCAGGACTCGGTCTGCATCGGCAACGGCATCCTCACCACCGAGAATGACGCCCAGGCCTGGACTCGCGCCAAGCGCTCGGAAGGCGACAAGGGCGGCTTTGCCGCGCGTGCGGCGCTGACCATGATTGCCCTCAAGGAACAATTGGGAGCGCGATCGTGAGCGAACCCGCTTCGCCCGGGCAGCCCGCGATGCGCCACGCCAACAAGCGCGGCGCTGCCCGTCTGGCCGCCGTGCAGGCGCTCTATCAGATGGATGTCGCCGGCAGCGGTGTCTTCGAGATCACCGCCGAGTACGAGGCGTTTCGCCTTGGCAAGGAAGTCGACGGCGCGCTCTATCGCGAGGCCGATGCGCAATGGTTTCGCGCTATCCTGGCGGGTGTCGTCGAGAACCAGAAGACCATCGATCCGATCATCCGCCAGGCGCTGACCGAGGACTGGCCGCTGTCGCGGCTCGATTCGACGCTGCGCGCCATCCTGCGCGCCGGCGTCTACGAACTGATGAAGCGCGAGGATGTCCCGGTCGCCGTCATCGTCTCCGAATATGTCGACATCGCCAAGGCCTTCTACGAGGAAGACGAGCCGAAGCTGGTCAATGCCGTGCTCGACCGTGTGTCACGCCGGGTGCGTGGCGAGGGGCGCGGCAAGGACGCATCATGACGGCAATCGCCGTCGAGGCAGGCAGCGAGGCGCGCCGCACGGCGCTGATCCTGGCCGCATCGCAGGCGATCATCGGCTCGGCGGCCCCCATCGCCATCTCCGTGGGCGCGCTGGCCGGGCAATATCTGCTTGGCCCCGACAAATCATTGGCGACAGCGCCGATCACCGGCTTCAACATCGGCGTGGCGCTCGGCGCGCTGCCCGCAGCGGCCATCATCCGCAGAATGGGCCAGCGCGGCGGCTTCATGACCGGAACGATCGTTACGGCGCTTGGCGGCCTCGTCGCCACGCTTGCGCTTTTTCAAGGGAGCTTCTGGCTGTTTGCCTTTGGCTTGCTCACGATCGGTGTCGGCGGCGCCTTCGTCCAGCAGTTCCGCTTCGCCGCCGCTGACAATGCACCGCCGGAATTCAAGGCGCGCGCCATCTCCTTCGTGCTGGCCGGCGGCATCGTCACCGCTATCCTCGGGCCGCAGATTGTCATCTTCACCCGCGAATCGCTGGCGCCGGTCATGTTTGCCGGTTCGTTCGTGTCCATCCTGCCGCTGGCCGCCGTCGGCGCCATCATCCTGTCATTCCTGCGGCTGCCGGCGAAAGCATCCGGCAAGGTGGAGATCGCCGACAGCGACGCCAGACCACTGGCTGAAATCGTCACGCAGCCGCGTTTCATCGCCGCGCTTTTCTGTGCGGTCGGCAGCTACGCGCTGATGAGCTTCGTCATGACGGGCGCACCGCTGGCCATGGTCGGCTGCGGACTGTCGGAGACCGACGCGACGCTCGGCATCTCCTGGCACGTCATGGCGATGTTTGCGCCAAGCTTCTTCACCGGCTCGCTGATCCATCGCTTCGGCGCCGAACGCATTGTGACCACCGGCCTGATCCTGCTCATCGGCTGCGCCATTGTCGCTCTGTCGGGCCTGGCGCTGTGGCAGTTCTGGACGTCGCTGATCCTGCTGGGCCTTGGTTGGAACTTCGGCTTCATTGGCGCGACCGCAATGGTGGCCTCCACCTACCGGCCGTCGGAAAAGGGCAAGGTGCAAGGCTTCCACGACTTCGTCCTGTTCGGCTCCGTCGCCTGCGCCTCACTGATGTCGGGCATGGTCTACAACGCCTGGGGCTGGGAGATGCTGAACTGGATAGTCTTTCCGGTCACCGTCCTGTGCTTCGTGGCGCTGGGCGCGCTGAAGCTGACGAGCGCGCGCCGCCCGGCTTGACGCCAAACCTATGCGTCCGGCGGCAACACCTGAAGCACCCGCGCTATGAACATATGGAACTCAGCCATGTAGTTGCGCAGGAAGTCCTCGGTGGATTCGACCGTCACTTCGCCGTCGTCCGTTATCAGTCCCGGCGTGAACTGGATATAGGCTTCCGGCGCATTCATCTGGGGTGAGTTGCAGAAGCTCAGAACGCTGCGCAGGCTTTGTTGGGCGACAGCGGTTGCGATGGCGCCCGGCGATGTTCCGATGACGGCGGACGGTTTGCGCGCGAATGAATTCTTTCCATAGGGGCGGCTCGCCCAGTCGATCGCGTTCTTTAATCCGCCAGGGATCGAGCGGTTGTACTCCGGGGTAACGAACAGGACGGCCTGAACGGACGCGATCGCCTTTTTGAAATCCCGGGCGACCGGCGGGAAATCCGCATCATAATCGTAGCTGTAAAGAGGCAGATCCCTGAAGGCGATTTCCGTCATTTCAAGTTCCGGAGGAGCCAGTTGAACGAGCGCCTTCGCGAGCTTGCGGTTGATGGATTCCCGGGCAAGACTTCCGATGAGGTAGCCGACTTTGTGTATGGCCATGACACGCTCTCCGTGTTTGCCACCCGCACTCCATGGCATTATCCGCCAGATGGCAGCAGATCGCCAGCGTCGCCTCAAAATCGGCCTTTCGAACAAAAATATTGCGCTGATCCCCCTTGTTATGAAACCGTGTGCCCCGACTGGCCGTTGAAGCCATGCTCATATGCGGTCATCGCGTTTCGGTTCATAGCAAGGGGTTTCACATGTTTTCAGTCAAGTTTCTGGCCGGCGCGGCATTGGCGCTCGGCATCACGGTGGCTTCCGCCAATGCCCAGGTGGTTGTCTCTTCGAAGATTGACACCGAGGGCGGCGTGCTCGGCAACATCATCCAGCTCGTCCTCAACGCCAACAACATCAAGACATCGGACCGCATCCAGCTCGGCGGCACGCCGGTGGTGCGCAAGGCGATCACCGCCGGCGAGATCGACATCTATCCCGAATACACCGGCAACGCCGCCTTCTTCTTCGAGAAGGCCGACGACCCGGTCTGGAAGGATGCCGCCAAGGCCTATGAAACGGCCAAGAAGCTCGACTACGACGCCAACAAGATCGTCTGGCTGTCGCCGTCGCCCGCAAACAACACCTGGGCGATCGCGCTGCGCAAGGAAGTCGCCGAGACCAACAAGCTCGCCACGCTCACCGACTTCGGCAAATATGTCGCGGGCGGCGGTCAGGTGGTGCTGGCGGCTTCCGCCGAGTTCGTCAATTCGGCGGCTGCACTGCCGGCCTTCCAGACCACCTATGGCTTCACGCTGAAGCCGGACCAACTGATCACTCTCTCAGGCGGCGACACCGCGGCAACCATCGCCGCGGCCGCCAACCAGACCAACGGCGCCAATGCGGCCATGGTCTACGGCACCGATGGCGGCATCGCACCGTCCGGGCTCGTCGTGCTCGACGACGACAAGGGCGTGCAGCCGGTCTACCAGCCGGCGCCGATCATCCGCGAAGCGGTGCTGAAGCAACATCCCGAGATCGAGACGCTGCTGAAGCCGGTCTTCGCCAAGCTCGACCTCGTCACGCTGCAGGAGCTGAATGGTCGCGTGCAGGTCGGCGGCGAGCCGGTCAAGGGCGTCGCCGAGGACTTTTTGAAGAAGAACGGCTTCCTGAAGTAGGACGATTCCGGCGCGCCGCTTTCGTGGCGCGCCGGATCGACTGACGGGGGAGGGCGTGAACATCCGCTTCGACAAGCTCGGCGTGGTCATCGCCGCTATATCAGCCTACGCGGCTTTTGCCGCGCCCTTTGCCACGTTCCGTGCCAACCGCATCGTCCCCGGCCAGGCGCGCTCAATTCTTGAGGCGCTGCCGGCAATCACCGGGACGCTGCTGCTCGTCATCGTCGTCGCCGCAGCACTCATCGCGCTGTTCAAGACACTGCTTGCGCTGCGCCTTGCCGCCAGCGTGGTGGCGCTTGCCGCGCTCGCGCTGCTGATCGGCGTCGCCGGAACATTTCTCACGCCGGAGGGCAACACCTTTGCGAGAGTTTCGCCAGCCTCCGGTTTCTGGATTCTGATCTTTGCCTTCACGCTTTTGCTTGCCGATGTGCTGACACGGCTGAACCTGTCGCCATTGGCACGGGTTGGCGTGCTTGCGGTCTCGGCTTTGGCGATCGGGCTGCTGTTGATTTCGGGAAGCTGGGACAATCTGTCGATCCTGAAGGAATATTTCAACCGCGCCGACAGTTTCTGGGCGGAGGGCTCCAAGCATGTGACGCTGGCGCTAGGGTCGCTGCTTGCGGCAGTGGTCGTCGGCCTGCCGGTCGGTATTCTCTGCCATCGCGTCGAGAATCTGCGCGCCGGCGTTCTCAACGTGCTCAACATCATCCAGACCATTCCCTCGATCGCGCTGTTCGGCCTGCTGATCGCGCCGCTCGGCTGGGTGGCCACGCATGTGCCGGGGGCTGCCGCGCTCGGCATTCGCGGCATCGGCACAGCCCCCGCCTTCGTCGCGCTGTTCCTTTATTCCCTGCTGCCGGTGGTGGCCAACACCGTGGTCGGTCTCGCTGGCGTGCCGCGCGCCGCCAACGACGCGGCACGCGGCATGGGCATGACCGAACGCCAACGCCTGTTCGGCGTCGAGTTTCCACTGGCCTTTCCAGTGATCCTGACCGGCATCCGCATCGTCTTGGTGCAGAACATCGGCCTCGCCACCATTGCCGCGCTGATCGGCGGCGGCGGTTTCGGCGTATTCGTCTTCCAGGGTGTGGGCCAGACGGCGATGGACCTTGTGCTGCTCGGCGCGGTGCCAACGGTCGCGCTCGCCTTTGCCGCCGCCATCATCCTCGATGCGGTGATCGAAATGACCGCCACCAGGCGCAGGGTTGAAACGGCATGATCGAGATCGAAGGCATTACCAAGCGCTATGACGCGACGACCGTGGTCGATGACGTGTCGATGGTCATCGAGCCGCGCACCATAGCCGTCATTGTCGGCACGTCCGGTTCCGGCAAGACGACGTTGCTGCGCATGATCAACCGGCTGGTCGAACCGACCTCGGGCATCATCAAGCTCGACGGCGCCGACAATCGTTCGCTGCCCGGTTATGAGCTGCGCCGCAGCATCGGCTACGCCATCCAGGGTCACGGCCTGTTCCCGCATCGTACGGTGGCGCAGAACATTGCCACCGTGCCGGTGCTGCTCGGTTGGGACAAGGACCGCATCAAGGCCCGGGTCGACGAACTGATGACGCTCTATCAGCTTGACCCCGAAGCCTTCGGGCCGCGCTACCCGCACGAACTGTCCGGCGGCCAGCAACAGCGCGTCGGCGTTGCCCGCGCGCTCGCCGCCGAGCCCAACGTGCTGTTGATGGACGAACCGTTCGGCGCCCTCGACCCGATCATCCGCAACAAGGCGCAGGAAGATCTGCTGGCGATCCAGAAGCGCTTCGGCACCACCATCATTTTGGTCACCCACGACATGGAAGAGGCCGTGCATATGGGCGACAAGATCGCGGTCATGGATGCCGGCAAGCTGGTGCAATACGCCAAGCCCGCCGAGATCCTGGCAAAGCCGGCAAGCGCCTTCGTCGAGACCCTGGTCGGCGCCAGCGAAAGGCCGTTCCGGTTGCTGTCGCTCGGTCGGGTCCGCGATGCCGTGGAGAAGGGCTCCGCCGAAGGCGAGGCGATCCCCGGCGACGCCAGCCAGCGTGACGCGCTGGCCGAATTGTTGTGGACGGGCCGGCCGGCGCTGCCGGTCAAAGGCGCCGATGGCAAGCCGCTTGGCCGCGTCACCGTCGACGGGCTGGTGAAGCGCGCGGCGAGGCCGGCATGAAGGCCTGGCTTCCATCGCTGCTCAGACTTGCCCTGGTGATGCTGCTCGTTGCCTTCGTCACCAATCCCGGCTGGTTCGTGCCGCTGCTGAAGCCGCTGACCGAAAACAATGCGCCGGTGATCTACAACCAGGGCAGCCTGCTGACGCTGACATTGCTGCATTTGCGCACGGTTCTGATCGCCACCGTGGCAGCAACCATCGTTGCGGTGGCGCTTGCCATCCTGGTCACCAGGCCCGCCGGCGCCGAATTCCTGCCGCTATCGCGCAGTCTGGTCAACATCGGCCAGACCTTTCCGCCCGTGGCGGTGCTGGCACTCGCCGTGCCGGCCGTCGGCTTCGGCGAGAAGCCGACACTGATCGCGCTGTTTCTCTACGGCCTGCTGCCGATCTTCGAGAACGCGCTGACCGGCCTGACGACGCTACCTGCCAATGTCGTCGAGGCGGCGCGCGGCGCCGGCATGACCGGTTGGCAAAGGCTCACCAAGGTCGAACTGCCGCTCAGCGCCCCGATCATTCTCGGCGGCATCAGGCTGTCGGTGGTGATCAGCCTTGCCACGGCGACCATCGGTTCGACCGTGGCAGCCAAAACGCTGGGCGAAGTGATCATCGCCGGGTTGTTGTCCAACAATCTCGCCTTCATCCTGCAGGGCGGCCTGATCGTGGCAGCCCTTGCCGTGCTGATCTATGACGGCCTGTCGGCCATAGAGCGCTACACGGCGCGCCGGATGGGCCGGGAGGCAGAGTAGCCGCGTCCTGCGTCAGGGCTAATTTCAATCGATCTAATCCCCGGGTGCTGACGGCAGCCGCCGCCTGGTCCCAACCATTTGGGCGAAAGCCGGGCAAAAACCGAACAATATCTTGACGTTCGCAGCCCTGTTTCGCATACACCGCTGCGAAGAGGCGGATTCCGTGCTCGGAATCCGGTCTTTGTCTCAACGGCCCAGGGAGGGGTTCTTTTGGGCCATCAATCGAGGAAAATCCGGCAATGACAATTATTTCCGCCGTCATCGCCTGCGGCCTGCTTTCAATCCTTTACGCCATCTGGGCGACACGTTCGGTCCTTGCGGCCGATCAGGGCAATGCACGCATGCAGGAAATCTCCGCGGCTATCCGCGAGGGCGCACAAGCCTATCTGGCGCGTCAGTACACCACCATCGCCATCGTTGGCGTCGTCGTCCTCGTGCTCGCCTGGTGGTTGCTGTCCATCACCGCCGCGATCGGCTTCCTGATCGGAGCGGTGCTTTCAGGCGCCGCCGGCTTCATCGGCATGCATGTCTCCGTTCGCGCCAACGTTCGCACGGCGCAGGCCGCATCGAACAGTCTCGCTGCCGGCCTCGACATCGCGTTCAAATCGGGCGCCATCACCGGCATGCTGGTTGCTGGCCTCGCCTTGCTCGGCGTGTCGATCTACTACCTCATCCTGACCCACTTCATGGGCCTCCAGCCCAATGACCGCATCGTCATCGACTCGCTGGTCTCGCTCGGCTTCGGCGCATCGCTGATCTCGATCTTCGCTCGTCTCGGCGGCGGCATCTTCACCAAAGGCGCCGACGTCGGCGGCGATCTCGTCGGCAAGGTCGAAGCCGGTATTCCCGAAGACGATCCGCGCAATCCGGCCACGATCGCCGACAATGTCGGCGACAATGTCGGCGACTGCGCCGGCATGGCCGCTGACCTGTTCGAAACCTATGCGGTGACTGTCGTCGCCACCATGGTTCTGGCTGCCATCTTCTTTGGCGGCACCGCCGTGTTGGGTGCGGCCATGCTTTATCCACTCGCCATCTGCGGCGCCTGCATCCTGACCTCGATCGTCGGCACCTTCTTCGTCAAGCTCGGTTCCAACGGCTCGATCATGGGCGCACTCTACAAGGGCCTGATCGTCACTGGCCTGCTGTCCATCGTCGGCCTCGGCGTCGCCACCCAGGTGACGCTCGGCTGGGGTGAGGTCGGCACGGTCGCCGGCATGGTCATCACCGGCAAGAACCTGTTCATCTGCGGCCTGATCGGCCTCGTGGTGACCGGTCTCATCGTGGTCATCACCGAATACTACACCGGCACCAACAAGCGCCCGGTCAATTCCATCGCCCAGGCGTCGGTCACCGGTCACGGCACCAACGTCATCCAGGGCCTCGCGGTCTCGCTGGAATCGACGGCGCTGCCGGCGATCGTCATCGTCGGCGGCATCATCTCGACCTATCAGCTTGCCGGCCTCTTCGGTACGGCGATCGCGGTCACGACGATGCTCGGCCTTGCCGGCATGATCGTTGCGCTCGATGCCTTCGGCCCGGTCACCGACAATGCCGGCGGCATCGCCGAAATGGCCGGCCTGCCCAAGGAAGTGCGCCACTCCACCGACGCGCTCGACGCGGTCGGCAACACCACCAAGGCGGTGACCAAGGGCTACGCCATCGGCTCCGCTGGTCTCGGCGCATTGGTGCTGTTTGCCGCGTACTCGAACGACCTGAAGTTCTTCGCCGCCAATGGCGACAAATATCCCTACTTCCAGGGCATGGGCGAGATCTCCTTCGATCTCTCCAACCCATACGTCGTCGCCGGCCTGATCTTCGGCGGGCTGATCCCGTATCTGTTCGGCGGCATCGCCATGACGGCCGTCGGCCGTGCGGCGGGCGCCATCGTCGAGGAGGTGCGCAAGCAGTTCCGCGAGGATCCGGGCATCATGGCCGGCACCTCGAAGCCGAACTACGCCCGCGCGGTCGACCTTCTGACCAAGGCGGCAATCAGGGAAATGATCATCCCGTCGCTGCTGCCGGTGCTGGCGCCGCTCGTCGTCTATTTCGGCGTGCTGCTCATCTCGGGCTCGAAGGCGTCTGCCTTTGCAGCGCTGGGTGCCTCGCTGCTCGGCGTCATCGTCAACGGCCTGTTCGTCGCCATCTCGATGACCTCTGGCGGCGGCGCCTGGGACAACGCCAAGAAGTCCTTCGAAGACGGCTTTGTCGACAAGGGCGGCGTCAAGCATCTCAAGGGTTCCGAGGCGCACAAGGCTTCGGTGACCGGTGACACGGTCGGCGATCCCTACAAGGACACCGCTGGCCCCGCCGTCAACCCGGCGATCAAGATCACCAACATCGTCGCGCTCCTGCTGCTGGCCGTGCTCGCGCACGGCTGATCTAGGCTTCAGCCCGAAACAACCCGCGGGAGCGATCCCGCGGGTTTTTTGTTGAGCAATGCCATGTCGACGCGTCAACAAGCCGATCTCTTGCATGCGGTAAATGCGCCGGTATCTCATCTACCGGCTTGGGTTTTGACGGCTTAAGCATCGCCGGCAAACATACGGGGATCTTGCCCTGATCGAGGCCACAACAAAAACCCGCAGGATCGCTCCCGCGGGTTTTTGGTCGCCTGAGATGATGAGGCTCCCGGAATGGAAGCCGAAAGGAATTAGGCGCCGCCGCCCGGAATGCTGGGTGCCAGCTTGCTGGCACCGTTGATGATCTGGCTGAGGAAGTTCTGGTCCTTGCCGCCGGTCGGTGTGGTGCGTGAGATGAAGTCGAACATCTTGCCGTCCTTCATCCCGTAATTGGCGATCTGGGTGACGCGGCCATCGGCGCCGAAATAGACCGCCAGCACATGCTGGTCGATGAGCCGTGGCTTGTCGAAGGCGACGTAGCGCTTGCGCGTCTGCGAAATGTAATAGAAGGCCTCGTTGTCGAAGGTCGCGGTCGTCGACGGCGTGCCGAGCGCCAGAAGCACCTGCTCGCGGCTCGAACCGACCGGCACCAGGTCGATTGCCTGCTGGTCTATGACGTAACCTTGCGTCAGCGTCTCACTCGGGCTGAGGTCGCCGATCATCTTGGAGGTGTGGCAGGCCGATAGTGCCGAAACGATCATCAGCAGCGAGATCGCGCCGGCGGGCCTGGACGAGAAGGTCGACTTGAAATTCAGCGCGCGCAACAACAACTCCATTAGC
>NZ_RZQP01000065.1:0-28303 GCF_003998165.1 Mesorhizobium sp. M7A.F.Ca.US.007.01.2.1
ATCCAGGGCCGCGATTTCACGGCGATGATCGAAACCATCAATGCCGTCGACGCCTGGCTCGGCAGCCTGCCGGGTCATGTCTACGCCAACGTCCGTCAACCTCCCATCTCCACCCTCAATCTCGCCCACATCATTCCGCTTTCCGCGGTGTGGGCGGGGCCGGAACGGGACGAGCATTTTGCAGCGCCCCCTCTGCTCTTCGGCAAGACCGAAGGCTCGACCCCGTTCCGGCTTTCGCTTCATGTCGGCGACGTCGGCCATACGCTGATCGTCGGCCCGACCGGCGCCGGCAAGTCCGTGCTGCTGGCACTGATGGCGCTGCAGTTCCGCCGCTACGCGGGCTCGCAGGTTTTCGCCTTCGATTTCGGCGGTTCGATCCGCGCGGCCGCACTCGCCATGGGCGGCGACTGGCATGATCTCGGCGGCGATCTCAGCGATGGGGCGATCGACAGCGTCAGCCTTCAGCCGTTCGCCCGCATTCATGATGTCCCCGAGCGCGCCTGGGCCGCCGACTGGATCGTGGCGATCCTGACGCGCGAGAATGTGACGATTAGCCCTGAGGTCAAGGAGCACATCTGGACGGCGTTGAGCTCCCTGGCGTCCGCGCCTGTCGAGGAGCGCACCATCACCGGTCTGGTCGTGCTGCTGCAATCAAACGATCTCAAGCAGGCACTGCGTCCCTATTGCGTCGGTGGTCCCTACGGCCGGTTGCTCGATGCCGAGCGCGAACACCTCGGATCGGCGTCGGTCCAGGCATTCGAAACCGAAGGGCTGATCGGAACGGGTGCTGCGCCCGCGGTCCTTTCCTATCTCTTCCATCGCATTGAGGACCGCCTTGATGGCTCGCCAACCCTTCTCATCATCGACGAAGGCTGGCTTGCGTTAGACGATGACGGTTTTGCCGGCCAGCTCCGCGAATGGCTGAAGACGCTGCGCAAGAAGAACGCCAGTGTCATCTTCGCCACGCAATCGCTGAGCGACATCGATAGTTCGGCAATCGCGCCTGCGATCATCGAAAGCTGCCAGACCCGGCTTCTCCTGCCGAACGAGCGCGCCATCGAGCCGCAGATCACGGCGATCTATCGCCGCTTCGGCCTCAACGATCGCCAGATCGAGATCATCGCGCGGGCGATGCCGAAGCGCGATTACTACTGCCAGTCCCGTCGCGGCAACCGGCTGTTCGAGCTCGGTCTGTCGGATGTGGCACTCGCGCTTTGCGCCGTATCCGCGAAGACCGACCAGGCCGCGATCGCCCGCATCGTCGCCGAGCATGGCCGCGACGGTTTTCTCGCTGCCTGGCTCACCCACCGTGGTGTCGGCTGGGCCGCAGAACTCGTTCCCGCACTGACCAGCCCCGCCGTCACCAACAAGGAGAAATCCCCATGAAGCTGCGCCGTTCACTTGCCATGCGGTTCGCTGCCGCCCTGCTTGCCGCACCCGCCGCGCTCTCGCCCATGCTGGCAACGCCGGCACAGGCCTTGATCGTCTTCGATCCCTCGAACTATACGCAGAACGTCCTGACGGCAGCGCGCTCGCTTGAGCAGATCACCAACCAGATCACCTCGCTTCAGAATGAAGCGCAGATGCTCATCAACCAGGCCCGCAATCTCGCGAGTCTGCCATTCTCCTCGCTGCAGCAGCTCCAGCAGTCGGTGCAGCGCACCCAGCAATTGCTCGGTCAGGCGCAGAACATTGCCTATGACGTCCAGCAGATCGATCAGGCCTTCCAGCAGAAATACGGTAACGTCTCGCTGTCGGCTTCGGATCAGCAGCTCGTCGCCGACGCGCGTTCGCGCTGGGGCTACACTGTTGGCGGCCTTCAGGATGCCATGCGTGTGCAGGCGGGCGTCGTCGGCAACATCGACACCAATCGCAACGAGATGTCGGCGCTGGTCGGCCAGAGCCAGGGCGCGACCGGCGCGCTTCAGGCAACACAGGCCGGCAACCAGCTCCTCGCACTTCAGGCGCAGCAACTGGCCGATCTCACCGCTGTCGTTGCCGCGAACGGTCGGGCGCAGGCGCTGCAATCGGCCGAGCAGGCCACAGCCGCCGACCAGGGCCGCGAGCAGCGCCGCCGCTTCCTGACGCAGGGCTCGGGTTACCAGCCCGGCAGTGCGCAGATGTTCTATGGCAAGAACTGAGGCCGGCGCGATGGATGGCAAGATCTTCGCTCGCATCGGTGCAGTCGTCGTCATCGCAGTCGCTTTGACAGTGACCGCGATCGAGATGAGCAGCAAGGACGATGGGCCTGATGCCCCGGCGATGCGGGACCGTTCCATCGCGTCACAAGACCCGCTCGCGGCCGAACTGCGCCGCTGTTCCGGGATCGGCGAGGCCGGCCCTCGCGATCCCGGTTGCCTGAAGGCATGGGCAGACAGCCGGCGCCGGTTTCTCGGTCAACGTGACTCGGCAACCGCGCCTGCTCCGGTAGCGCCGACAACGCTGTTTCCGAACGTAGCGGCGTCAGCCGACCGGAAAGAAGGAGAGCAGCCGGATGTGACCGCTCCCGCGATGCAGGTCGAGCCGCCTCGGCCGGAGGCTCGCTGACATGAGTGGCATGGGCGTCATTGACCATTTCCTCGAAGTCTTCACCCGCTACATCGACAGCGGCTTCGGCCTGCTCGGCGGCGAGGTCGGCTTCGTCGCCACGACGCTGATCGTCATAGACGTGACGTTGGCGGCGCTCTTCTGGTCCTGGGGGGCTGACGACGACATCATGGCGCGCCTCGTCAAGAAGACCCTGTTTGTCGGCGTTTTTGCCTATCTCATCTCCAACTGGAACAATCTCGCCCGCATCGTCTTCGAAAGCTTCGCTGGGCTTGGCCTGAAGGCCTCGGGTACGGGTTTTACCGTCAACGATCTCATGCGCCCTGGCAAGGTGGCGCAGACCGGGCTCGACGCCGGCCGGCCGTTGCTGGACTCGATCTCGAACCTCATGGGCTATTGGTCCTTCTTCGAGAACTTCATCCAGATCGCCTGCATGTTCTTCGCCTGGGCGCTGGTGCTGCTCGCCTTCTTCATCCTCGCAATCCAGCTCTTCGTCACGCTGATCGAGTTCAAGTTGACGACACTTGCCGGATTTGTGCTGATACCCTTCGGTCTGTTCGGCAAATCCGCCTTCATGGCCGAGCGGGTGCTCGGCAACGTCATCTCGTCCGGCATCAAGGTGCTGGTGCTCGCCGTCATCATCGGCATTGGCTCGACCCTCTTCTCAGAGTTCACCTCGGGATTCGGCGGGACCACGCCGTCGATCGACGATGCCATGGCGATCGTGCTGGCCGCGCTGTCGCTGCTCGGCCTTGGCATCTTTGGACCGGGCATTGCCAACGGTCTCGTCTCCGGCGGCCCGCAGCTCGGCGCGGGCGCGGCGGTCGGCACAGGGCTTGCCGCCGGCGGTATGGCAGCAGTGGGCGCCGCCGCCGCGGGCGCCGTCATGTCCGGCGGCGCAGCTGTCAGCGGCGGTGCTGCAGCGGCGGCCCGTGGCGGTGCCGCGACCGCGGGCAGGGCATCCACAGCCTACAATCTCGGCGCGGCCGGAGCGTCTGGCTTTTCCGGCGTCGCATCCGGGCTCGGCGGTGTCATCGGCGCCGGCGCCCAGGGTGCCATCTCACCGCTCAAGCGCGCGGCCAACAATGCGGCAGGAAGCATGAAGCACAGCTACCAGTCCGGCGCTCGCGCAGCCTTCGAGACGACGGGCGGATCATCCACCGGTGGCACAATCGGCGCGAACACTGGCGAATCCGGCTCCGCTCTCGTCGCGTCTTCCGTAGCCGAAAGTCAGCCCGCCTGGGCGAAGCGCATGAAGCGCTCGCAACAGATGACCCATGGCGTCCAGGCCGCCGCCCACGCCGTTCGCAGTGGCGACAGCCATGGCGGCGGCTCCTCGATCAACCTCTCTGAAAGAGACTAAGCATGTTCAAACGACCGTCCACGCACTACGGCAGATCCCCACAACCCGAGACGCCCTACCAGCGCGCTGCACAGGTCTGGGACGAGCGCATCGGTTCGGCTCGCGTGCAGGCGCGCAATTGGCGTTACATGGCCTTCGGTTGCCTGGCGCTCGCCGCCGGGTGCTCCGCCGCGCTCGTCTGGCAATCCGCCAACGGCTCGATCGTGCCCTGGGTGGTGCAGGTCGATCGTCTCGGCCAGGCGCAGGCTGTCGCCCCAGCGGTCGGCGACTATCAGCCGAACGATCCGCAGATCGCCTTCTACCTGGCGCACTTCATCGAACAGGTGAGGTCGATCCCCGCCGATCCGGTCATCGTGCGGCAGAACTGGCTGCGCGCCTATGACTTCGCGACGCAGGGCGGGGCGCTGGCTCTCAACGACTATGCGCGCGCCAATGACCCGTTCACCAAGGTCGGCAAACAGCAGATCGCCGTCGACGTGTCGTCGGTCATCCGCGCATCCCCAGTGAGCTTCCGCATCGCCTGGGTCGAACGCTGCTATCAGGACGGCTCCCTTGCTTCCACGGAGCGCTGGTCCGCGATCCTTACAATTGTCGTGCAGCCCCCGCGCGACGCCGACGCACTCAGAAAGAACCCGCTCGGCATCTACATCAACGCCATCAACTGGTCGAAGGAGCTTGGACAATGACGCCCGCACTCTTCAAAGCCGCCCCCTGGGGGCGTCCAGCTTTCCTCATCCACGCAATGCCGGCCTTCCGCAAAATGGCCATTCCAGCACTGCTGCTTTGCACTTCGGCGCTTGCGGGCTGCGCCACCAGGCAGAAGCCGCCGGAGATTTCCTATGACGATCCGATCCCGGCCGTGCCGGCCGTCGACCCGCCTTCGCCCGTCAAGGTGGTAGAGCTGTCAAAGCCGCTGCCGCTTCCAGGCCAGTTGAAGCCGGTCGGCAAGGACGCAAAGCCCGACCCGGAACCGGCCGATCCGGCCGCGCGCGTGAATCTCGCCAATGCTGCCGCGCGCGTCCAGCCTGTCCGCAACGGCTTCGTCAACTCGATGCAGGTCTATCCGTTTGTCGATGGCGCGCTCTATCAGGTCTATGCCTCGCCGGGGCAGATCACCGACATCGCGCTCCAACCTGGCGAAGAACTCGTCGGCTCCGGTCCCGTCGCCGCCGGCGACACTGTGCGCTGGATCATCGGCGATACCGAGAGCGGTACGGGCGGGGCCAGGCAAGTCCACATCCTCGTCAAGCCGACGCGCGCCGAACTCATAACCAATCTGGTCATCAATACCGATCGGCGCACCTATCACATGGAACTTCGCTCGACGCCGTCGACCTATATGGCCTCGGTCTCCTGGCAATACGCGCAGGACCAACTCATCGCCTTGCGCAGGCAGAACCAGCAGGCTGAAGCTGCGCAGCCGGTCTCGACGGGCATCGATCTTTCTCGCGTCAATTTCCGCTACCAGGTGACAGGCGATCGCGCACCATGGCGGCCGTTGCGCGCATTCGACGATGGCAAGCAGGTGTTCATCGAGTTTCCGCGCGGCATCGGCCAGGGCGAGATGCCGCCACTCTTCGTGGTCGGGCCGGAAGGCGACACGTCCGAGCTGGTGAACTATCGCGTGCGCGGCAACTACATCATCGTCGACCGGCTGTTTGCCGCCGCCGAGTTGCGCTTCGGCGCCGGCAAGAACCAGAAGCGCGTCCGCGTCTCCCGCACCGATGGGGTGAAGAGCAGTCGATTTTCATGGGTACGTGGCCCTGTTGAGACCCCGCCAGCGACGTACCTCCGAACAGACAGGGGAGGGTCGTCATCATGAGCGACAAAATGGGTCCTGGGAAGGAAGAAGGCCGGGGGCCGGCGAATGACGCCCCGCCGGAGCCACCGGTCGAGGATGACCCCCGGCCGTTGACAGGCGAGCCGGCTGCGGCGATGCGGCTGCGCGCCGAGCCGCCGCGCGTGACGCGTCTGTCGCGCAAGGCGCTGGCCGGATTGGGGCTCGCCGCAAGCCTGACTGTCGGCGGTGCGCTCATTTATGCGCTGCAGAACCGTCAACAAGGCCAGGGGCAGGAGCTGTATTCGACCGACAATCGATCGACGCCCGATGGGCTCGCGGGCCTGCCAAAGGACTATGCGGGCGTTCCGAAGCTTGGCCCACCGCTTCCCGGCGATCTCGGCCGCCCGATCCTCGCCGCACAGAATGGCGGCCCCGCGCTGTCGGCAGGCCCCATCGGCCCGGACCCGGAGGAGCAGCGCCGGGAGCAGGAACTGGAAGCGGCGAGGACCGCGCGACTGTTCGCGTCCACGCAAACGCGGCCTGCGGGTGAGGCGACTGCCGCTCAAGCCACGACAGAGACCATGCCAAGGCCCGATCTCGCCAGCCTTGGCCTCGCGCCGCAGCCAGCGACGCCCTCGGCGCAGGACCGCCAGCGCGCATTCCTAGATCAGCCACCGGACAAACGCACCGTCTCGGCCGATCGCGTCGCGGCGCCGGCGTCGAAGAACGTCCTGCAGGCGGGCGCGGTCATCGCAGCCGCCCTCATCACCGGCATTCGTTCCGACCTGCCGGGTCAGATTACCGCGCAGGTGACGGAGAATGTCTATGACAGCCCCACCGGACACATCCTTCTCATTCCGCAGGGGGCGCGCCTCATCGGCCAGTATGACAATGGTGTCGGTTTCGGCCAGCGTCGCGTTTTGCTGGTCTGGACCAGGCTGATTTTTCCGAACGGCCGCTCCATCGTTCTGGAACGTGAGCCTGGCGCCGACGCCGAGGGCTATGCTGGCCTCGAGGACGGCGTCGACTATCACTGGAGCGAACTGTTCAAGGCTGCAGCACTTTCCACGGTTCTGAGCATCGGTGCGCAGGCAGGCTCATCGGGCCAGGAGAGCGACATCATGCGCGCCCTGCGCCAGGGTGCTTCCGACAGCATCAGCCAGGCAGGCCAGCAGATCGTCCAGCGGCAGCTCAACATAGCGCCGACGCTCACCATCCGACCGGGATTCCCGGTACGCGTCATCGTCACGCACGATCTTGTGCTCGAACCTTATGGAGGCTGAAATGGCCAAGCTGAAACTCGGACCAATCGCCGACGACAAACCTGTCAAGGTTATGGTGGAACTCCCCGCGGCACTGCATCGTGACCTGACCGCCTATGCCGAGATACTTGGCCGCGACGCCGGGCAACGGCCCGCCGATGCGCCGCGCCTCATCGTTGCGATGTTGGAGCGGTTCATGGCGACGGATCGGGGCTTTGCCAGGGCAAAGCGTTCGGAGGGTGGTTGAAGGCCGGATGGCTGCCATGACGGACGCCTCCGGCCCCACAACCGCCGGGACGGCATTACCAGCGGCACCGCCCAAGTCACGACCGCCGTCGCTGCCGACGTAAAGTTCGTATTGATCAACTGCTGCGAAACGGAAACGCTTCCCCAATCATTCCTTCTGCAGGGGAGGTTGCGGCCATGGGAGGACGGGCAACTGCATCAATTGTCCTTTTAGAAGATGAGACACTGATCGCGCTCGACATCGCAGACCGGCTTCAGAATGCAGGATTGCAATTGCCGAAACCTTGTCTACATGTGCTGCTGCTCTCGAATGGCTAACGGTCCACACGCCAGACCCGGCAATCCTAGACATCCAACTGCGCGATAATGACTGCGCAGAGGTCGCCAAGGCGCTTCATAAGCGCCAAGTTCCGTTCGTAATCCACTCCGACATGTTGCCGGACGACTACAGTCATTCTTCGATTTTCCTCAACGGGAAATGGGTCACCAAACCTAGCGCGCCGGAAGACCTGATCGAGGCCGTTACAGCATTGTTGGCTAGCCGGTGCGCTCCAAAAGCGCGTCGGCAATGTAACGCCTAACGCCATCGGTTTGGGTTCGCTGGCCAATCCTTGGCGTTCGTTTCGACGGATTGCAGGGCAAGGAAACCCGATCTCATTGGTCCGCTGAAGGAAGGCTCTGCGCAAGCATCGGGGGACGGCGTTCAAATATCCCCGGTTGGTACGTTTCCGACGCTATGCACGAGCTGACATGGCTTTAGATATTCGAGTAGCCGGAGTGAGCATGAGATATTTCTTCCATATCCGAAACGAGGACGGGCACCTTTCGGAAGACCCCGAGGGTCAGGAGTTTGCGGATTTGTCGGAAGTCGAGGAAAACGCGATGGCCTCCGCCAAGGAGATACTGGCGGAAGGACTGCTTGGTGGAAAACCGGTACGATCAGGCGTGGCATTTGAAATCTGTGATGAAAATCAGGTTTTAATGTTGCGGTTTCCCTTTTCGGAAGCGGCTGGAAAGCCTGGTGCGCAGCCCTAATGCTGAAAGTGATTGGCCGTTGCGGCTGTGAGACACCATATCTTGGCTATCGTTCGCACGTTTTCACGGGCGCGAGCGGCTGGGAGATCACGAAGCTCTTGCCCTACAGAGGGCCGAGTTATGGATAACCAGCCTAAGACAACCTATCGAAACGCCTTGCTGCAGCGACTTTCTCCCATGGACCTGGCCTTACTGGTGCCTCATCTTGAGGCCGTGGACCTGCCACTGCGGACCTCCCTTGAAACCGCGAAATCCGCTATCGAACATGTGTATTTTATCGAAGAGGGCATTGCGTCTGTCGTCGCCAAAGTACCGAAGGGCCGCGATACCGAGGTCGGCCTGATTGGGATGGAAGGTATGACTGGAGCCCTCGTTGTGCTCGGTGGTGACCGCGCCGCCCATGACACTTATATGCAGTTGGGAGGCAGCGGAATCCGGATTCCTGCCGGGGCGCTGTCGATGGTTTTGTCCGAAAGCAACTCGCTGAAGGCGCTGCTGCTACTCTATGTCCAGACCCTGTTCATCCAGACCAGCTATACCGCTCTCGTGAATGCCCGATCAAAACTGGAAGAACGCTTGGCGCGCTGGCTCCTGATGTGCCAGGACCGGGTACGCGACGACCGATTTTCTATCACCCACGAGTTCATGGCCCTCATGCTCGGCGTGCGGCGGCCGGGTGTAACTGTCGCCATCCAGGAGCTTGAGGGGATGGGACTGATCAAGGCCAGGCGGGGTGAGATCGTGATCCGAGATCGGCATGGTCTGTTGCAGATCGCCGACGGCACCTACAGTGAGCCGGAACAAGAGTATGAGCGGCTTCTCGGCACAATCGCCTAGCTGCCGTGATCGGCGGCCTCGGCGAACGTTACGGTAGCGACGATGGCGCCGTCGTCGACTACGATTTCAAACGACGCATTGCGTATTAGCGGCTTCCCACCGCGCAACCCTTCCGCCATCATGTCCTTTGCAGCGGCAATCGCTTCGCGAATGGCACTTTCATGGTCTGGTAATTCGCGCCCTTCCGGATCAGGGTGGCGGTGCCCGGCAAGCACGAGGTGCAGAAAAAAGCGAGGCAAACCATGTCTCCGGGGGCAGGCGATCTCGGTCAAATAGCATCTAGGCCGCGCCACAATGTCTGCAAGCGCGCGACGTCCTTTTGGGGTTAGATCCGTGCAGCAGCAAGCCTATCTGGCTGACACGACGCCGGCCAGTTGGTCAAAGGTTCTTCGGGGATAATGATCGGACGGGAGGCGTCGAACTGCGTAAGTCCTCCTTTTCATGTAGTTCCGCGTTCGGCCACGGTCGCGGTGCAGCCACCATGTTTCTTGCGGTCCCAACCAGCCGCAAAAGCGCGCGCTTTGGGTTCGATTCCAGCCACACCGCCTTGATCGAACTGATGCTGCTCTGGCCACTGACGGGTTTCCACACCGTGGCGTCAATGGCGACCGTCCTGGCAAAGCCCTCGCCCGCCAGAGTCACGCCTTGACCGAGTTGCACCTTGAGGATGACCGTCGCTTCGCCGGCGCGGAATATCTGGACAGTGGGGCCACCATTCGCGGCGATATGCTCCAGCAACCCCGGATCCTGCGGCGATGCGCCTGAAACCAGCAGGCACGTATCTGCAAGATCTGCCCATGTCACCGCAGGCCTTTCAGCAAGCGGATGGTAACAGGGCAGGAGAACGAACAAGCGCTCGTGCGCAAATATCTCGCTACGGCATAAAGCAGCGTTCTCAAGCCCATGTGTGAAAACGATGTCGAGGCGCCGGCGGCGTATAGCCGCCAGGCACTGCTCAAGTGGAACGTCTTCGATCGCGACGCACAAGTCGGGGTGCAAACGGCGAAAACGATCGATGAGACATGTCACGAACGTGCGCCCCATCTGGGCGCACAACCCTATCCTGACCGTTTTGGCATCTGGGTGGCCGCGGCTACCTCCGGCCAGGGCATCCTGCAAGCCTTCATAATGAGCGCGGACAACGTCGACCCAGTCCCGGCCCGCCTCGGTCAGCCGAACGCCATGGGCGTCGCGGTCAAACAACTGCATGTCCAGCAATTGCTCGAGAGCAACGATGTTGCGGCTGACACAGGATTCCCTCACTCTGAGAACTCTTGCAGCCTGCCGGAGGCTGCCATGGTCGACAGCTGCGAAGACATGGTCCAAACGGCGGAGCGTGTTGTTGACCTGTCCCAAGGCTTAAGCGCCTATTCCTGCGCGGCGGCGGCGCTCACCGGCAGGGTCGGATACAAGCTGGTTTCATAGACGTACTCGTGCGGAATGGCTGGCATGGCCATCTGGGAGAGGTACCGGTTCAGGTTTTCCTCGCTATTGCTCGCCGCGAGGCTGCAGAAATTTCCGCTGTTCCAGGTCAGGGAGCAGTGGCTGAAATGCGCGCGTATCGCGTCAGCCATCTGCGCCAAGGTGACCTCATTGCCGAACATCGTATCCAGAACGAGGGCTTGCTTCTTCTGGATTTCGTCTGGGGGAAAATAGCGCGCCTTGAAGCCGAAATCCTTCTGGTATTCGCGACGCCTGTAATCAGGCTCCTCGGCAGCGCGGAACTTCTCGACGAAGACGAAGAGCCCGTCCTGCTTGAGGTGCTGGGTCACGAACTCGATCTGGCTTGCTCTGTTTGGCGAGTACATCTGAAAGGTCGTATCTTCCAGAATAATATCGAAGCCGTGGGCGAAATTTGCCAGTCGCGGATCCGAGCCGAGGACGTCCTTTGTCAACTTGTGGAAGGGGCCGATGAAGAAGTCGGCGTGCGGTGGTTCGCCATAGGCCATGAAGCTTGCGTAATTCTCCGCGTTCGGGCTGCACGACAGTGTGCGTATCCGTCCCTCGGACAGTTCCGATAACGTTCTCGCCATCGTGCCTTCCGCCGTTCCAAGGCTGTATAGCGAAAGCGGAGCGCCACGGTGCCGTGCGTATTTCAGCACTGCGTAGGCCATCCGGCACTCTTCCTCCAATCTGTAGGGAATGCTGCCGTGATAGTGCTGGTCGAAAAAACCCTGTCGTGCCGCATGCAGGGCAACCAGGTCGCGTAAGATTTCATCGCTCGGCAGAAGGCGGGCGTCGACGACGGGTTTGCGAATTGGCATCCCGCTCTTGCCAGCGGCGGTCGCCGCGAAAAAGCCGGCTAGTCCGTTGATGCGTGGGCCATGATCGCACTCAGCCAGAAAGTCATCGAGTCCACGCATCGCAGTATGCCTCCAGCACCGTTCCATTGGTGAGATGCCGATACGTCGATGGGGGAAATTCCACTAAGATAAGAGTGGTCTAATATTTCGCCGGGCTCAAGTATTGGCTGAGCCAACTGGTAGGCCTGCCGGATACAGGCGGCTTTCACTCGCTTGCCATTTTTTCGCTAAAGTCACATCTTCTACCAATCCAGAGTTATTTGCGTGTTGTTCAGCAACCCATGGTTCGCCACATCACGCAACGACTGGCCACTCGCCAGTAAGGAGACTGTGGATACGTGAATACTCTTGCCCTCGACCCGACCGAGAATCGCCGTTCGCAGCACCAATCGCTTGCCCACAAGTATGAGAGTTGGGGGAGTGTCCGGGCGGACGTCGTCAAAAGAACCGGGCTTGAGCGCCAGGAGACAAGGATCCTCCAGCCAAACCATATGTTCTTGATGAATCTGAAGGGCACGGCGAGCCGCGGAGAAGACATTGTGGACGGGCGCCGGCTTGCGTTTTTGCCGCGCAGGGCCGGTTCGATAATCTTCATGCCGGCCGGCAGTGATTGGAGTGGGTGGGACGAGGGGGACGCGACCGCTTCCTACCTCCTTGTCTCGATTGAAAAAGGGTTCGCCGACGATGTGTTTGCGGGAATGGCTCGCAAGCGCGCGGCAATGCTGCCGCCTTCGATCGGATTTCGGGACACCACTGTAGAGTTGGCGTTGCAGAGGATTGTCCTGGAGCTCAAGCAGCCTGATCCCATCAGCGCAACGATGGTGGAGTGCCAGGCCACGCAATTGCTCGGGCAAATGTTCAGGTTGAACGGCGTCCATCAGGAACCGGCAAAAGGCGGTTTGTCATCGTTCGATCTCAAGCGAGCGGTGGGAATGATCGAGGCCTTGCCGGGCGGCAGACCTACGCTCGCCGATTTGGCAAAAGAGGTTGGGGTTAGCCGGTTCCATTTCTGGAGGGCCTTCAAGCAGTCGACAGGCATGACGCCGCACGCATTCATTGCGCAGCGCCGATTGGAGCACTCCGCGGATATGCTGCGATCGACCAATTTGTCGGCGACGGAAATCGCCATGGAATGTGGTTTCGGCAGTTCGAGCCATTTCACGACCGCCTTCAAGCGGGCCTTCGGCGCGGCCCCGACGGAATTTCGTCGTAACTGCAGAATCTAGGCCGCCGCTTGTCGGTTCTCAGCAAGTATCGGAAAACCCCAACATCACAGTAAAGCAGGCTTGGCGGAAGAAGGTATCCATCGGCGGCCAACCCGGAACGCCGCTAATGTCAAACCTGGTTCGAATTCATCATGCCAAGGGACGGGCCGACCGGTCCAATCCCCGCTTCGGATTCCTGGCCAGCACGCTATCGGCTTCTGTCGCCCGAAACGGCTACTACATCGCATCCGCCTGGATTCTCGTCGAGCGAGGATACGGAACCGCCGGCGTGGCGACCTTCCTTGCGATCGCAAGCATTGTCGAATTCATCGCGAGCCCGCTGGCGGGCGTAGCGGCGGATCGATTTGACAGGCGGCGCTTGAACGTTGCGGCAGACCTCAGCCGCTTCCTCGTTATGCTGGCTACCGCTTGCGCGCTCGTCTACATGGACGTGTTTCTGATTATCTGCCTGTCAGCGGCCCTCTTTTCGTTCTGCGACCGTGTCGCGCTTACGAGCTCGCAATCAATGATCCCCGCGATAGCTGACGGCCGCGATCTTGTAGCCTCGAATTCAGCCGTCTTCTTCGTCATGCAGTTCGGCAATCTCTGCGCAGCTCTGCTTGCAGGGCCGTTGCTGCATGAGCGCTCGCCAGCCCTGCCATTCACCGTTCTTGCTGCCTTCTTCCTATTTTCAGCGGGCTGCCTTACCTTGATGCGGCTGGAAACCGGTTTCGCGCGATGTCCGCATCGCCAAGATCTCTGCGGCACTAATCGATCCGAGCCTGCGTCGTCTCATCGTCGTCTACGCGCTTCTCTATACAAGCGCGGTGCTTGTCAGCGTCATGGGATCGAGCTTCGTCTTCCAGGAGCAAAAGGGTACTGCCGTGGATTTCGGCTACCTCGAGGCCGCATGGTCGGCGGGCTCACTGATCGGCGCGGTCTCTCTATGCCGGATTGAAAGAGCGATGAGTATCCACGCGCGGCATCTCATGCTTTTGGCCTTAACGGCGCTTGTACTCATGGCGCTGGCATATCTGCGCACACCCTGGACAGTGATCCTTTTTGCCGCGCTGGGATTTCTATACAATCTTGGGCGCGTCAGCGTTGAAGTCACATTGCAGACGCATGTATCCGTTTACCTGTTGGGCCGGGCCAAAGGCATTATGCATAGTGTGGCCGTGGCGCTCGGATTGCTTGTTTTCGGCATCGGCGCCGCTGTTGGAGATCGAGCATTTCCTTCGACGATTTTCTTCAGCTTCGGGGTGGTGCTCATCAGTATTTTGTGTTTGGGCGTTGGTGCCGGTCAGCCACAAGAAAAAGGTGAATCGTGAGGTGGAAGAGCTAGCAGCAGGTGCCGATGCGAAACAGGCAGTCCTGGGGTCGCTGACGGCACTCTACCCCTGGATGAAACCTTATCATTCCCGGCCGATCCGCGATTATGCGTTTCGCCTGTTTACGGCGCCGACTTTGGGTCCCGTGCCAGAAATCCGGCTCCGAGCCTTCACCAAATTGCTCGACATCATCAGGAAGGCAGCGACACGAAACGGGTTGTCTGCCGATATCGCCTCAGAAATCTGCAGGGATTTCGAAAGGCGCCGCGTGTTGCAGACAGGGCCTCATTTGTTTCTCCTCATGGAGCCAGAAGCCTACTACACGCACATCTTCAGCCTCCTTGGTCTCTCGGCGCATGGCTGTTCGACCTATGTTTCCTACGCCGTTTCGACGGTGAATCTCGTCGAAAAGGCACGCAAGGGGCCAGGCTGGCTCATCGTTGACGGGAAGCCGATCAACGTCTTCGGCCTCAGCCGAAGCCGGATGATCGGATACAGCCTGTTAGCCGGGCAGGGACCCTATAGGTTCGAGTTGTTGCCGACGGAGCCAAACACTGCGGGGGACGGGCTCGCGCTGCTTCGTACCCTTCTGCCGAAGGCGCAATTCGAGCGGCCCGCGCAAGCCATCAAGGCAGCCAATCTCATGCTTTGGCCAAGAATGTTCGGAGGCCGTTTTGCCTTCCTGCAGATCGACGACGAGGATATTGCCGACCTGGTGGCGGACCATCTGTCGGACGAAAATTCCTGGCTACGCATGAGACTTCTGGAAGACCCGAAGTTCGCTTCCAACATCCTTGCCGGCCTCGACGGGCTCGCGTCCGGCCCTTGGAGTGGCTGGCTCGCGCGCGGTACCGACTTCTTCTGGTTCTATGAAAATGGCAAACGCCGGCCGTTGCGTCTGATCGCCGGCGAACTTATCGATCCTGCGACCGGTATGAAGGTGGCGTGGTTCACAGCCCCCGACATCCTCGAGCGGCTGGCAAACCGCAGCCTTATCCCGAATCTCCTGCTGATGTTTCTGGTTTTGTCGATCCTGCCCGGCGTGCGCGCGCTTGGAGGCAGCTATCAGCCGATCTACTACCCCTTGATGCGCTATGTCGTCTGCCGGGCGCTCGAGGCGGCAGGCGTGGATGGAGATCTTAGGCAGGCTCTCGCAACCGACGACGTGCCGGGTGCTTGGGGACATCGGGTAATTGAGTGTGATGATGATCCGCTCGAGCTATTCCTAAATGGCAGGAACGACGGGATGAGTGATCTTATCGACCGTTTGGGCGACATTTCCTTCGCTGAGGCATGTGGAAGTATGAAAGGCTTCGTGTCGGACCCGTCGTGGCATGAGCTCCACAGCCGTCTACGGCAGGGGTTGCTCACGCCGGCCGATGAGGAATGGGCTTTTTCCTGAAATGTTTTATTCGTCCCCGTTTGGCATGTGTACGCCGGAACGCGGACGGCTGCTTCGCGCCCAATCTCAGTCATTGCGGACTTCCCAAAGCAGACGTGATAATTCCCTGGAACTGTCCGAAAGTGTGAAATGGTACTTTCACACTGAGGCCAACTTGAGGCGACCAAATTCTAATGTGAAGAAACTGGACCTTTCGACGCAACGGTGGTGATGCGCCTACTACGGCGACTTTCGCTGTGCACTCGCATGAGATCAAAACGTTGTGATCAAGGCCACTATTGGAATGCTAAAACAATTGACGAGAGAAGAATCGTCTAGTGTTCTCGCGGCTTTGTGTTTCGGGTAGGGGCAATTCCCTCCGCTTAGCCTGTCGGGGAATTTATGAAAAGACTGTTGTTTGCTGTTGGGTTTGCCTTGGTGGCGTCGGGAGCGTCCGCCGCGGGCATGGGTGTATCATTTGAATGGGGCCCTACCAAAAAGTGTTTTGATCCGAAGTCGCCGCCAATAACACTGTCCGGCGTACCCAAAGGAACGGCAAAGCTTCAAATTAGGATGATCGACAGCAGTTCGGCCTATGAGCACGGCGGTGGGACGGTTGCTTACAAAGGACAATCGTCATTGTCGTACGGCGCGTTTCGGTACAAGGGGCCGTGCCCGGATAGTGGAACTCATTTCTACAACATAACAGTGAAGGCGGTAGATGCGTCAGGAAAAGTTCTGGCCAGCGGTTCCGCTTCCCAACCGTTTTCCTCAAAATGAACTGAGTGTCGGTCGCCTCGCTCGCCACGGGGCGGCCAACATTCAGCAGTATTAACATCAAAGCGACACTCTTCATTGCTTTGACAAATGGGCATGGTTCTCGTGATCCTGGAGGATTTCGCCAAGTGTCGAGGTGACGGCTTGCTCTCGTCGCCGCAGCCGTGAACGATCGCGATTTCCTCTCCTCAGTGTGAAAGACTAATTTCACACTAAGACGCTGGTTATCGATCCACTTTGATCCCGATCTGCGATGACGTTCACGGGGCGAGGGGCAGCTTTGTGCCTATACCGCGCCGCAGAGAGGGGCGTCCCTGCTGCCGCTCGCTGAAAAGCATTGGGTAATGCGCCGCCGACGGTAGAGAGTCGGCCGTTACGACATGCTCTCTGGATGCGTTCGGAGTGTGCGGTTGCTTAGAGCTACCTCGTGGCGCTTCAAAAGCCACCGAGCGGTGACCACGACAACTTGGAGGCGAAAAAGCGCATCGTGCTGGTTCGAGATGCCTGGGTGGGCGCCATCTGGATGGAGAAGTTTGGCCAAGCCTGGAAGGAACGTTTGTCCGTTACCGTCACCAAACTCATGCTTGTCGCGTGAGAGAAAACCCTTCTCGGCGAGCAACTGGCGCTTCTCAAGGCCACTCCGCCGCCCCGTTGACTCATTGGCAAAGAGATTGTCTGCGATTGCGTCCGTCAACGCTTCGAGGAACGTCCGGCACTGACTGTTCGACGCCTCCCAGTCTCCCTGAGTGATGTTTTCCCTCGCGCTGTTCAGATGTCGCCTGGCGACCTCAAAGGAGTTCTCATCTAACAGCCGCTCAACCTCGCTGGAGCTTTCGGGCAGCGCGACGAATTCGGGCATACTGATCGTGAAGCCTACCAATTCGTGACGAGGTTCTAGGAGTCCATCGACGACCTCGTAGGCAAAAGCGTATCCGTCCAGATTGAGATGCCTTTCAAGTTTGTCCAACAGGGACTCCGCTCGGCGATCCCCACGGGCGATTTGGATCGCCTTGTCTATGAGAACAGCTGCAATCGGCCGCTCTCCTCGATCTGTCATGACCAGATGATTAGGATTCTGGACGGCGAATCTCTTGAGGTTCAATAGAGTCTTCGCAATTGAGCCACTCGGTTGAACCGCCTCTGCTAAATCGTATTCGAGGATGAGGCTTTCGAGTTCGGCGTTGGTCCGTATTATTAACTCGATTATTTCGCACGCCGTCACGATCGATCCATTGCGAAGTGCGGGGAAGTTTGGTGGTCATGCCATCACTTTCATGATTTGCTGCTCATGCCACTTGGCGAAACCATCAGTAAGGTGCCATGCGTTGGCTAGGCGACCGAGCATCTGGATCTGACGTTCGCGGATTTGTTGCTCATCCCACCTCGTCTTCCCGCGAACCTCGGCGGTCAAAGTGAAGGCGGAGGAGTCGCCGTGTGCAAAGTAAGTCTCTTTCTTGCGATTGAAATCGTAGTTGCTTGCAGCCGCATTTTTGCGGTGTGCGAGAAGGACAAGATTCCCGATTCGGTGAACTAAGTCGGCATGCACCTCTGGGTCGGGAAAACTCGTTTTCCAGTCAGATTTATCCGCAGGGTTTTGCGGGCACACATGCTCGACCGTTATCGTAGGGTAATCGTAGCTAGCTGACCCATCGGTAGACGCCTGTTCGAGCCGCAGCAGCAGAGGCTTGACGACACGACTGGCAAGGTAGACCGGCCCGTTCATCGCCGAAAACATGGAGAAGGCTTCGGTTCCGGTAACGGTCAGCCCAGCTGATCTATCTCGCGACGCCGTGGCTGGGTCTAGGGTATCGAGCACGTCAGCATACCGCGCGACACGGGTGTTTACGTCCGCGCGTGTGACGAACAGGAAGTAGGCCAGCCGCTCCAGGCTGAACACGACCGAGGAAACATCTACAGCGGCCCCATCGGCCGCGCGTCGCAGGCAGAAGAGTAGGGGCGGCAGCCAATCCTTGTTGTCCAGACGGTGCAAAGACTGGATTAGGGCGGCGGTCTTGGGACCGAATTGCTTGCGCAGCCGCCCATCGTCAAGGCTGAGTGCGAAAGCGTCGGCATAAGGCTCTAGTACCTGATCCATGAACGCGGTGGGATCACCCTTGAACGGAGGCACGTTTTCCTCGAAACCGTTTTCAAGAGAATTACGAGGTTTGTCGCGCTCAAAGATCATGCGGATGTGCGTAAAAAGTTCAATGAAGCCGTCCCGGTTGAGGGCGCTCTCACATTCCTCCCAGCGTTCGCCGAGCGTTCGTTCGGCGTGGCCTGCGCGTTCAAGGAGGTTGGCCTTAAGAATGTCAGTGGCCGACAAGTCCATGCCGCGCGCGTTGAGCACGGTGAAGATGCGCCGTGCGGCGGCATCCGTGGGCACTTCCACGACAACGAGGTAGCAACTGAGCAGCAGGAAACGTATGAACTCGCTACGTTGGTGTTCGCTCATAGGCTCAAGACGCGCGCGTATGATTCCGGCGTTTTCGATGATGCGCGCCTGGCTTCCATCCAGCCCGGCACTGGCGGGAAGTGCGGCAGTTGCTCCCGTCGTTTGGACATGTCTCTCAAAGAATGGTTGGTCCTGACGGCGCATTTGCAGCCGCAGCTTCTCGCGCAAGCCCATGTCCTCGTCGGCAGCTTGTTTGACATAGCGCTCGCGCTTGAGGCGGGCCTGAATGTCCTCAGTAAGGTCTCGCAGCACACTGAAGAGAATCGTCAGCGTGGTGAGGCGTTGCTGCCCATCTACTACCTTTGCCTCAGGCGAGCCATGGCTTTTCACCAGCACCACGCTGCCGAGGAAGTAAAACCCATCTGCCTGCTTATGTGGGCGCATGGCCTCGATAAGGTCATTCAGCAGTTCCTCTACTTGTGTACGTTCCCAAGCATACGGGCGCTGGTAGGGTGGGATAGAAAAGGCGTAGGCCTCACAGAAGACATCGCCTATAGTCTTGTGCGTTGCTTCGATGCGCAGCGCGGAGAGTTCGTTCATGTTGGGCCTCTAGTTGGGATGAGGAGTGGGGTATCCTGAGATGGTGGGAACAGTAACTTTCGAGCTATGCATCTAGATCTCGGCCAAGGCAATCAGATCGCAGTTGTTGTGTAACCTTGGCTGCGCCGGGAGCGACGGGACTCAGTGCAAAAACCGAATTTCACACTAAGGTCATTCTCGTGCGTCTGAGATGAACGGCAGCTTTGCGCAAGGAGTTGCTGGGAGTTCAGATGCTTAAGCGTGTGTGGGGCGGTTGTCGTTCATTCCTCTCCCGACGCCAACGCTCGTCGAGAAACCTTCCGTGGGCGACGCGTGGTCCCATGAAGTCAAGTTTGATGCCTTTCCCTTGGACCAAGCGGCTGATGCGCGGAACAGATCATGTCGGGCGCGCTGGGGGCTCGGTCCCTTTTGGGTGCGATATTTTTCACCAGCCTGCTTCGTCCTCCTAGCAGCCTGAAATCCCCATCTCTCTAGCTGCTGCGCATCTCATCGCCACCCCGTTTCCGTCCAACGAAAAGACTCGAAAAGTCTCTTCGTTGTTGCACATCGCTGTAATCGTGCCATCGCCGAGGCGGCGAGCGTCGATCACTAGGGGGCAAGTGCCGGCGGAGAAATTATCCTGAATGATCTGCTGGGCTATCTCCGCCGGTTCTCCGTCAGGGGCGCGACCGAGTTGCGCAAATGCCAAGGACGGCGAGAGAACCGCCACTAAGGCAAATGCGGTAGTTTTTCGAGCACGTTTCGAAATCATCGGAAGAGGCTCCTACTTGCGCGCGCAGCTGCGGATCGTATCCTCAGTGTTTTCCGCCACCATGAGGTAATCGCCCATCTCGTTGGTCAGCTTTTGGATTGCATCGGCCAGTTGAAGGAGCGACGCAGACTCTTCGGACCCAAACGAACCGTTCGTGACGACAGAGCTAGTCATTGTGCCGGATTCCTTCAAAACGTCGTACAGATACCGGACCGACTGGTTTGAACTCGACAGCGGCCCTATCAAGATCTTGCAATTTTGCGATGCGCTCTCGGCCAAAACGGGCGCTGTAGAACTCAAGAGAGCTAAAAACGACAACCATATCCTCATTCGAAAGTCCCCAAGGCTAGGTTTCGTTGGCAGCTTCCAGCTGTCTTTTTCAGCACAAGCTCTCACACGGGATGCCGTCCCTGTCGCGGTCGAGCTTCCCGCCCCACGGGCAGTTGGCCAAATACCAGTTTGCTTCCTCGCACGAACCGATCTGCGGGCAGGTTCGCCGCGGCTGACAGGAATAGCTTTGCGCCACTTGGTTGTTGATGATCCCGAGAGGCTGGCTTATCGCTGGTGCCTTGTCAGCATGTCCTGCGCGCCAATCCCAAGGCGCCTGAAACTTTCCGACCCACAGCCCGACCTTCGCAGCCTCGGCCTTTGCCTGTTGCCCTGCATAGGCCCCGTGGCTGTAGCGGGGCCAATCTAATGCCTGACCATGCTCGACCATCCATGATGCCACGCTGGTGCCGTCCGCACGTCTGCAATTACCTACGAAGCGGCCATAGCGGTCCCAGGAGACAAAGGAGCACTGCACTGGCTTGGAGGCCGCAAGGAACTTGTCGAGCGCCTGGGCCGCTCGTCGGCCGCAAGGATATTCGAACCCCTTGGCGTCATCGCAATATTGCTTGCTCTCGGCAGCATCGATGCCGTTGAAGCGGATGCGCTGGCCATGGATCTCGGTCGTGTCGCCGTCGATCACAGACGCGACACCGGCGATCTGCGCCGGCTTCGAGCCGAACCAGTTCGATGCATTGATCTCTGGCAAACTTTCGCTGTGCTGGATGGCCGTCTGCACGACCAGTGCGCCAGTCGCAACCACAGTCACTAAGATCAGACGCCGCGGCACGCTCGCCCATCGGCGCGCACGGCTATGCTTGGCACCGGTTCGCTTTAGCCGGCGATCAGAACGATTGTCGTATCGGTATTTGTCCACGCTTGCGGCCCCGTCAATATCCCAACAATCGTGCGAGGAGTCCGAGGAGCAATATGCCTGCTACCACCTCGAACGCCCCGACGAATAGCCGGACCAAATGACTTGGGCGCGACCCGGGTGCTTGGCTCACATCCTCTTCCACTACCGGCGCGGTATCTTTCGCGCCAATCCTTTTCCTGTAGCTGAGTCCGGTGCCCGGAACTCCGCCAGTCACGCGGCTACCGGCTGTTCCCGACGTCAGGCCAAAGCCTTTGACTCCGGCCCGAATACTCAAGCTTTTCCTACCAACGTTTAGCCTGAGGCCCGGGGCGATCTTGAAGCTGCGACGAAATCGGAAGCTCATCACATTGCTCCTCCTGGGCGGCTTTCGGCGGAGCGCCCACCACATCGTGAACCATCGGCCGCCATGCTGCCGTCCTTCGGACAGTTTCCCCCGGCTGCGGCGGCATTGGCAGGTCCCCGATATTGTTGAACGATACCAGCAATGCGCTGCCCGTCGCCCTCGATGTGCGTGTTCTGGCTATTCGGATTGAATGGGTCGACCGTCTGGGCGAGGCTGTTGGCGCGATTGGCGTCGCCGGCAGTGAGCGTCACGCTGTCGTAGTGATTGAGGTAGTCCGCTGCGCAGCCGCTCAGTACCAGAGCGGTGCTAAGGCAGGTCGCCAGGTTCCGCTGCATTGCCCCTAGACCGGCGCCGGGTTTATGCCGGCGGCTCTCAGTTGCGCACCAAGCTTCGCTCGCGTTCCACACGCGGCCTTGTCGCCGGCGACGCACTTGTTATTCGCTTCTGACCAGTCCAGCAGTGCCGTATTGATCCAGCTGCCAGGTGCGCGCTGGATCCCATAGGGTGTGGGTGGCGCGCCAGCAGCCACGGCTGCTGCAGCCGTGGCACCCTGGCCATGCGGGGCACGCTTCCACCCGCTTAGGATAAGGCAGTTCTTCATATACTGGTCTTCGGCAGCCAAGTTGCCCAGGGCATTGCCGATTCCGGCCCCCGCAACAAAGCCTGGAGACCCGATAGCAATATAGCCTTGGTCAACCGACCCCTTATGCATCTCGCACTGGGCGTGCGCGACGTCGAAACTAGGCCCGTAGCCTATTTGCATGTAGTCGGCTTGATTGCTTGTTTGACAGCCGCATAGCGCTGCCAGGGCACCAAGTGCCGTAAATGCTTTTATTTTCATCCCCCAGCCCTCCCAAGGCCGAGTTAGCATCGCCTAAAGTGGAAAGTGACGCAAGAGTGAAGAGCAAATCTGGTAAATTCTGCCAAATTCCGCCTGCTGGCAGTTCGTAGACTTGCCAGTAACGCCAGAGATGCCCCGTTATTATCCATCGGTCCGTGGGATTGAAGATGCGAGACAGCGAATTGACGGAATGACCAGGCAAGGGCTGGACGCCATAGGTAAGGGGTCTAGGCGACCACGACATCGAGAAAATATGGTGGGCGGTCCGTGGGACCGCTTCGGGGTTTGCGCAGATTAGTTTTCTCTACGGCCGGCGTTATCGAACGATCGAAGGATACCGATAAGCTGCAAAAGCGAACAAGCCGGCGGCGGCGACGTCGATGATGGCCCACACCTCTCACGGCAAATAGACAGGCATGAATGGATTGAATTTCACCGCGGCAGCGATGAGAGCCCAAGCTAGGTTTCGGTTTGGCGGTCCAGTGCGCCAGACCATCGCGCCACAGTAGGCCCCGGCGAAAAAGCCGACGACGCGGAGCAGTTGGTAATAGCCATAGGGCCACGGTGTGCAACGGCCAGCATCATCGCTATGGCGGTCACAACAGCCACCAACCGGACCGTGCCGGCCGGCGTCGACAGTATGTTTTTCAGCATCTCAGTGGCAGTGATATTCGCCGGTTTTGTGATTGGTATGGCAGCCATTGGCATCTGTGTCACCGCCGTGAGCATATGCTTCTGCCGCGAAGGCCATAAATGCAACCGCGAAAGCAGTGAGGAATGTTGTTTTCATAATATTGCCCCCCAAGTATTTTCCTAAACAGCATTATTGTGGCGCTGGCACAAGCGCATGCAAGAGAGTCTTTTAGTGCTCATTCCATATCTGGAACTTCGCCGCTGACGAACAGCGTCGTGGGCGGCCCGTAGTCACCAAGCGCAGGATCTGCGTCGCGGCTCCATGCAATGACGCCAGCATGGCCGGCTGAAAGGCCCTTGGCAGTGCGGATCGCGCGGTCTTCGCTCTGCTGGTCCGTCGGACCATATGCCGTGAAAAGCTCGCCGTCGTCGTCTCGATCAAACGCAACGACCACAATCAGCTTCGGCTTTGCGTGGGTAGGCAGCACGTTGTCCGACATTCAAATCTCCTAGAGGAACCGCTCGCCGTCGCCGCGGTGCTCGAAACAGAACCAATGGGGTGCCTGCTTTGGCTTCGCGAAACCCCAGCCGGCATCTTTGTCGCAGCCTGCATGCTCGCAGAAGTGATGCTGAAATCCTGGCTCGGTGACATGGTCTTGCCGTGGCAGTCTGATTTCGTCGCTCATAGCAGCTTAATCGGCTCGATCAGCCCGGCGTAATCGTTGGGCTGTTTGTTGATGGCCGCAGCGTTGACTTCCCGACCGACGCGATAGAACTGCAGCTGCCCATCAATGTCGTGGCTGAGAATGTCCTTAAGATCGCCAGCGGGCGTTTTGGGATCGAGCCAAGCGTCGTAGTAGGCTGGATCGAGGATGAGCGGCTGGCGGTCATGTATCTGGCTGACAGGCCCCGCTGAGGGCTCGGTGATAATCGTGCAGCTGGTGCCCTCTGCAACTATTTCCCAGATGACCTCATCCAGATTTTTGGCGATGTAGACGTCGACTCTTTGTCGCGCCGAATGAAATGCGAGAACGGCAAAGACCACGGCTCACTCGACGTTGAAGCGTTTGCCCCCACAGGGCGCGGGGCGGTCGGACTGCGCATCCGACGGCTAGTAGTGATCAAAATCAATCGCGTGCCGATTTGGCGAGACGATCCGGCGTAGGCGCGCGCTAAGGTCGTTTTTACACTGCGCGGTTGGATACCTGATAGGTGCACCACAGCGCCGCGGGGTGACGCTGGACTCTCATCGTCAGAGGACGCATTCTTCCTTTAGGGAAGGGGTCATGGGCACTTCTGTTCATGCTAACAGGTTGCGGAGGCGACGACCTTGGTGGCGCTCGCTTCTGCGCTATCGTCTCGCCACAGTTCTGGTGATGCTCGCTGTCACTTCCGTGGCCTATTTTGCCGTCGATGTCCGGCATGATCTGCCCCGAGTTCATTCCTACGGTTCGTCGACCAGCAACTCTGCCGTTCGCAAGGTGGGCTGCGACATCAAGGGCAACATCAGCGAGCGGGGCGAGCGCATCTATCACATGCCAGGCCAGGAATACTATCTGGCGACGCGCATCAATCCAACCCGAGGCGAGCGCTGGTTCTGCTCGCAATGGGAAGCGTGGTGGGCGGGCTGGCGTAAGGCGAAAGTGTAGAGGCGATGGCGATATTCCTTTTGCTTGTCATTGTCATCGTCCTAGTTGGGGCATCGGTGTTTTTTGGCGCTATAGGAATCGTCCTTGGACTGTTCGCCGCTGTGTTCGTCCTGGTCTATTTTTTCGGAATGACGGTCCAAGGGTTCCTGATCAGCTTCGTGGTCTTTCTGGCCGGTCTCTTTGCGTTCAACCTCTTCTTCCCGGACGATCGCCCGAAAGGCAAAGGTTGATTGTTTGGGCTGCTGCCGATACGGAGAAGGCCACAAAATGAACTTCGCACACTCAAATCTTGCCGGATTCCCATAATAGACGGTCTGAGGTAGACTAACGGATAATCTGCAAGCTGAGTCCGGCAGATCGTGGGGGAAAGTGGAACTCAATACGACGCAGCTGTCGGCACTGACTCGCCTGTTTTCGTCGACCGTGTTCGGTGAACTGGCGAAGAAGGGGCGATCTCCGCTTTTGATGCGCCTGTTGGGCCACACGGTGGACGTGGCGCCCTGTCAAAGCCATGCCACGATCGGCGACGCGTTCGAAGCAGCTTTCGCCGTGCTGAAGACTGCCGGCATGCGCAACGAGTATGTCTACCGTTCGGCACTTACCCAGAAAATATTGATGGGCAAGCACTCGCTGCGCACTGCATCCATGCTGAATGAGTTTCGGGCCGGGACGTGCAAGGCTGATCTCGTGATCCTCAACGGGACCGGCACGGTCTATGAGATCAAGTCGGAGCGGGACTCACTGGCACGGCTGGCGAACCAGGTTCAGAATTACCAGAAGGTCTTCGCGACAGTGAACGTCATCGCGAGCGAAGATCACATAGAGGGCGTGCGCCAGGTCGTCCCCGGCGAGGTTGGGATCATGTGCCTATCCCGGCGCTATCATGTCTCAGTCGAGCGAGAGGCAATCGACCGACCCGATCGCATCTGCCCGGTGACCGTGTTCGAATCGCTCAGGTCGGCAGAGGCGGCTGCAATTCTGAAAGCGCTCGGCTTCGACGTGCCGGCAGTGCCAAACACACAGCGCCATGGCGTCATGCGCGACCTTTTCGCCAAGCTCGAGCCCGCTCCGCTCCACAGCGAGATGGTGAGCACTCTCAAGCGCACCCGCAGTCTTGCGTCGCTCAGCGATCTAGTCGATCAGCTCCCGGCCTCACTTCATGCCGCGGCCCTGTCTGTGCCGGTTCGCCGCTCGGATCATGGCCGGCTCGTCGAAGCCGTGGCGACACCGCTCGATGCGGCGATGGCTTGGGCGTAGCGCGTATGTACAATCCTTATTTTCGGGGGAAGCAGTTCGAACTGATCACGATCCGGGAGACGGCCGGGCTGATGGCCGGTGCCGGCTTCGTACCGATCATCGAGCCGGTGAAGGAAGCCCTGAAGGGCCTTGAGAGGACGCTGCAGACGATCTGCGATGCCGGAGGTCGAGCGATCGTAGTCGTCAATCCCTATCATGGCGACCATCAGGAAGATGGCGTCGGCATAACCAAAGTGCTGCAGGCCGACTATATCGGCAATGACGCGATCTCTGCTGGCATCCTACTGCGCAGCAACACGACCTTGGCCCAGGCGATAGCCGCCTGTGAAGCTCATAAGGACCATAATCCGACATTTGTGCATGCTGGGTTCACGTCACAGAAGGCGCTGGCCGAATATCTCGGTGAAGACCTGCCGGCTTCGCAGCATGTGTTCATCGAGGAACATGCGAACACGCTCTATCGCAAACATTTCGACGGCAGCACGCGCGTTCTCATACGCGATGGCTTCAAGCGCCTAAAAAATGCTGAATATGCGAAGACCCCTGTCGAGGAATTCTCCGAGCTACACCTCACTTACAGCAGCGATCTGAACATGGCCGGCTTTGGCGATTTCCTGGTCGTGGGGGATAGCTATTCCGAGAGCGGCGGCCCGGCCTATGCGGTTGCGATCCACCTCACCTTCATTGATCCCGACAAGGACGACGTGATGTACATCTATCACTTCGTCTCGACATCGAACGACACGCCTACCGACCCGGCAGGCAAGTTCGCGCAAGCGCTCAAGAAGCTCATCGACAAGCTCAACACCGGAAACTCCAAGCTGCTTGAGACCGATGCGATCAAGGAGTTTCGCGACCTCCATGCGAAGGGCCACTTCCCTGGCCTCGGCCATGTTAAGAAACTCGCGATGAAGCATCATATCGAGACGCTCGCCGGCTATCTGGGCTGAGACTGGAAATGTCCAAACGGCGATGCTGCCCGGAATGCTTCGACGATCGCGGCCTGCGTGAGCAGATCTTCCCATTCCTTGGTCCTGAGCACGGCACCTGCAGTTTCTGCGGCACGCCCGACGTTGACCTCCTTGAGCCGCTGGCGCTGGCACCCTTTTTCGGGCTGGTCGTTAACGTCTATGAGCGAAGCGAGAACGGCAAGTCGCTCGCTGAGTGGATGAAGGGGGACTGGCAGCTGTTCTCGCATCCAGCGATGGACGTCGCGCACGCCAAGGAGTTGCTCGCCGAGATACTCGACGACGGCGAGATTGTGCGCGCGTCGTTCGTGCCATCGCCCAGCTACAAAAGCGAAGGGCTGGTGCAGTGGGAGACGCTGCGCGACGAGATGATGTACCGGAATCGATGGTTCCTGGACATGAGCCTTGATACTGACCGCTTGCGCCAGCTCCTCGATCATCTCCCGGCCGCAGATCTGCCACGGAAATGGTTTCGCGCCAGGATTCGCGCCGGCGATGAAATCTATGAGATCGACAAGATGGGCGCGCCACCCAAGCGCCTGGCGTCGCACGGTCGCGCCAATCCGGCAGGTATCCCGTATCTTTACCTGGGATCAATGCCAGAGACGGCGGCCGCAGAAATTCGACCCCATACAGGCGAGGTCGCCTGTGTCGCGGATTTCACAATTCCGGAAATCCAGGCTGTCGATCTGCGCAATCCGCGCAAGCTTGTGTCTCCCTTCATCCTCGAAGATGCCGGCGCCATCGGCCAGCTGCGCGCAGATCTGCCGTTTCTTGAGCGACTCGGTGAGGAGCTGACCCGACCCGTCCTGCCGTCGGGCGCCGCGATCGATTACATACCCAGCCAGTATCTTTGCGAATTCATCAAAAAGAGCGGCTTCGACGGTGTTGTTTATCGCAGCTCAGTCAGTGACGGCATCAACTTGGCTCTGTTCGATCCCACCAAAGCCCAAGGCGGCGGCGTTTCCATATACAACGTCGACCGAGTCTCTGTTCAAGTCTCGCAAGCCGTAGAACCAGGCGCGGGCAGGAGAACACGAAGCGGCGACGGATAAAGGCGGGCGGGGCGACAGCCCGGCAACTCGACCTTGCTTCGCACTTGACGATACCTCAAGCTGATGATGTTTGGTCCCATAGAAGGAGCCAACACAATGCAATTGATTAATCCGTTTCGCACAGGGCTTCTCAAGGATTGCGAGAAGGGCGATCTCATTGCGCTGAGCTCTTCAGAGCGGCGGCGACCGGCCTATGCCGTGCTATCGCATTTCATCAGCGATCAAGGCGACCATCTCGGGGTGCTGGCAGTCCTTCGACCATCAGACCAGGACCCGCCACATCTCAAGGTGATCAACAGCCACAACGACTGCATCAATCTCGGATCGAAATGGATATTCGAAGTCGAGATGCCGGATGCGGCGGCGGCTGGTAGTGGATTCGAGGAGGATGGTTCGAGGCCAGGCATCGTGACAATCGCCGGCAGCGCCCCGATCATTAGGCTCGGCCGTGAGCCCGGAGACACTCGTTCGCAGCCATCACATTTCAATTTTTCCACTATGCAGGCGGAAGCCGCCGCGCCGCGTGGATACACTGTCTCGGTA
>NZ_RZQP01000066.1:0-27964 GCF_003998165.1 Mesorhizobium sp. M7A.F.Ca.US.007.01.2.1
GCCCTGCCGGAGACGGTCATAGAGAGCGAGTTGTTCGGCCACGAGGCGGGCGCGTTCACCGGCGCGCAGCGGCGGCGGATTGGCAGCATCGAGCATTCCAGCGGCGGCACGCTGTTTCTCGACGAGATCGAATCCATGCCGCCTGCGCTCCAGGTCAAGCTGCTGCGCGTGCTCGAAACGCGCAGCCTCACGCCGCTTGGCTCGAACGAGATCCGGCGCATCGATCTCAGGGTCGTCGCGGCGACCAAGGTCGATCTCGGGCGGCCGGACCAGCGCGGCGATTTTCGCGAGGATCTGTATTTTCGCCTCAACGTGGTGACGCTGCGCATTCCGCCGCTGCGTGAACGCCGCGGCGATATCCCGATGCTGTTCGGGCATTTCCTCGGCAAGGCGGCCGAACGGTTTGGCCGGCCTGTCGCCAAGGTGAATGCAGCCGTCAGCGATCATCTCCACTCGCATGACTGGCCGGGCAATGTGCGCGAGCTCGCCCATTTCGCCGATCGCGTCGCGCTCGGTCTCAGCCCCGACGAGGAGATGAAAACGGTTCGCGCGTATTCGCCGGAGCCTGCGGCAGCATTGCCCGAACGGGTCGGCCACTATGAGGCGCAACTGATCCGCGATGCGCTGCGCGACTATGGCGGCGACGTGCGCGCCGCCATCGACGCGCTCGGCGTGCCGCGCAAGACTTTTTACGACAAGCTCAAGCGCTACGGCATTGCCGCGTCCGAATTTCGCAATGGCGGCGATGCCGATACGCAACCCATCTCGGAAAAGCGATGAACACGACACTGGAAACGACGGCAAATCCCTCGCCGCAAGACCTCACTTTTCTCAGCGAAAGGCTGACGGCGTTCAACGACGGCGATGTCGGCGCGTCCGAAAGGCAAGCGCTTGCGGTGTTCGTGCGCGACGACGCCGGCGCGGTCGTAGCCGGCATTTCCGGTTACACCGCCTGGGGCTGGCTTTATGTGCAATGGCTCTGGGTGGATGAGCGGCTGCGCGGCCAGCACACGGCCGGCAAGATGCTGGACGCAGCCGAACATGAAGCGGTGGCGCGCGGCTGTCAAAACGCCTGGATCGACACCTTCAATCCGAATGCCGCCAAGGTCTATCAGCGCCAGGGTTATCAGCCCTTTGGAACACTTGCCGACTTCCCCGTCGGCCGCAGCCGCATCTTCCTGCAGAAGAAACTGGCTTAACCGGCGAGTTTTCCGCCCTGCATCGGCCGCGGTGCGCCGGTCGTGCTCGGAAAACTGATCGGCAGCCCGCGCAGCACGCGAACCGCGAGGAAGGCAAAGCATTCCGCCTCCACCGCGTCGCCGCTCCAGCCCAGGCTCTCGGCCTGCACCACCTCGACGCCGGCGCGGCTGGCCAGCATCGCCATCATGGTCGGATTATGGCGACCTCCGCCGCTGACCACGAGTTTCTTCGGCCGGTGCGGCAAGAGGTCGAGCGCCTTTCCGACGGCCGCAGCGGTGAAGGCGGTGAGCAGCGCCGCGCCATCCTCGGCGCTTAGGCCGTCCGCCATCGCCGCGCCGAAGTCGAAACGGTCCAGTGATTTTGGGTAGGCTTTGCTGAGATAAGGGTGCTGCAGCAGCTTTGCCAAGCGCTCCTCGTCCACCTTGCCCGCCCCGCCAAGCGCGCCGTCGCGGTCCATTTCGCCGAGCCCTTTCGACTTGATGAAATCGTTCAGCGGTGCGTTGGCGGGGCCGGTATCGAAGGCAACGACATTGTCGGCACCGTCCCACCAGGTGATGTTGGCGACGCCGCCGAGATTGAGCACCGCCACCTCGCCGCTGGCGCCGGCGCTGCGCATCAGCGCGGTGTGGTAGGCCGCGGCCAAGGGCGCGCCTTGTCCGCCGGCGCGCATGTCGGCCGAACGGAAATCGTAAGCGACCTTGGTGCCCAATAACGCGTGCATCAGTTCACCGTCGCCGAGCTGCCTTGTCTGGCCAAGCCGTCCGACCTGCGGCGCACGATGCAGCACGGTCTGGCCGTGAAAACCGACGACGCCGATGTCGGCCATCGTCATGCCATAGCCCTCGACCAATTCCTTGACCGCCGCCGACTGCGCTCGCGTCAGGGCTTCTTCCGCGGTGCGAAAAATCGCCGGCTCCGGCCCGACAAAGTTCCACGCCCGTGCCTGCGTCAGCGTCTCTTCCAGCAGGGAGCGGATCGACGCGGGATAGGGCATCAGCCGGTAGGTGCCGAAATCCTCGATGCGTTCGCCATCGGTCTTGATCAGCGCGACGTCGATGTTACCGTCCAGCACCGTGCCGGTCATCAGGCCGACGGCCCAGATTGGTTCCATAGTCGTTTCCTCGTTGAGCATGATCTTTTCCGAAAACCGTTTCCCACTTTTCGGGACCATGCTCCAGTCCCCATCGATGAGATCGCCGATAGCTTTGCGAAGCCTGACGATTCTACCGTCAAAATATCGGTCGAATGAAGGTCCAAGCCTTGCCACTGTCGAAGCGGCGGTCTCGGTGCTGAAGGCCGAGCGGCCTTCGTAGCGCCACAGGCGATGCTGGACCGCGCAACGTTGGTTCTGCAGCCGTCTGGCTCAACAACCGCCGAGATGCCACCTCTTGCCTGTCAGCCCCGAAGGCGCGACCTTGCCTGATCTGGCGAACGCTTCCGCCGAAATCCGCAAGGAGTGAAAAATCATGGCATCCGATGTGGCCGTCATTGCAGGCGCCGGCGCTGGTCTGAGCGCCTCGCTTGCGCGCCTTCTCACCCGGGAAGGCTTTCGCGTGGTTCTGGCCGCCCGCAATGTCGAGAAGCTCAGCGCTCTGACCGACGAAACCGGTGCGCTGGCCGTCGAGACGGATGTTGCCGACGTCGCGTCCGTCGCCAGCCTGTTCGACACCGCAGACAAGGCCGGCCCGCTGGCGCTTGCAGTGTTCAACGCCAGCGCGCGCACCCGCGGACCGATCGCCGAGCTCGATGCCGAAGCGGTCAAACAGGCATTGCTGGTCGGCGCCTATGGCGGCTTCCTGGTCGGCCAGCAGGCGGCGCGCCGGCTGCTGGCGCGGGGTTCCGGATCGATCCTGTTCACCGGCGCCACCGCCAGTGTGAAGGGATTTCCCGGCTCAGCCGGCTTCGCCATGCCGAAATTCGGCCTGCGCGGCCTGGCGCAATCCATGGCCCGTGAACTCGCTCCGCAGAACATCCACGTCGCCCACTTCATCATCGACGGCCAGATCGAGCCGGCCGGACAGGTGGCCGATCCCGACCGGCCGGACCGCCGTCTATCGCCGGACGCCATCGCCGAGGCCTATCTTACAACCCATCGCCAGCATCGCAGCGCCTGGAGCTCGGAGCTTGAGCTGCGGCCCTGGGCAGAGACGTTTTGACAGTGCAGCTGATCGCCTAGGGCCAACTGATCGCCTGGCGGGAAGTAACGCGGTCCTTCCGCCATTCCTTTTACATTAGGTGATACTAATATTTTGTGGCGCTGAGCTGCTTATCCAATACATAAAAAAGCCCAGTGTAATATATACGTTTGTTTAACGTCGGTTGTGCATGTTGCTGGCTTTCCCGGTCTAATTGAGAACGCGTATGCCGGTTACACGTCGTACACTGCTTGCGGCCGGGAGCGGCGGGTTGCTGATCTCGCAAGCCCGGGCGGCCAACACTCCAGGACAGCAGGCGGAGAACGCCCCAAAGCCGATCGCGAGCGGCGATGTCTTGCGCATCGCAATGCCGGCCTTCGCTTCCAATCCGTTCTTCCCGGCCGACGGATCGGGGGACAATGGCATAGACATGGAACTGGCCCACGGCATCGCCGCGGCGCTTGGGGTCGAGCCGGTGTTCGACCGATCCGCCGCAACGTTCGACGATATCGTCAGACAGGTCAGTTCCGGACAGGCCGACATGGCGATTGGCAAGCTCAGCAGGACGCTTCAGCGCGGCCGGTCGATCATCTATTCCCGCCCCTACGCCATGCTGCGGCAAGGGCTGATCGCCAACCGCCTCAACCTGGCGCGTATCGCGCAAGGCAAGCCGCCAGAACAGATTGTCCGTGATTTCTCAGGTGATCTCGGCGTGATCGAGGGCTCTTCCTTCGCCACTTATGCGGCCACGACTTTCCCACATGCGCAAATCCATCGCTTGGCAAGCTGGGACCTGATCATCGATGCGATCCGAAACGGGACGATCGACATGGCCTATCGCGATGATTTCGAGATCAAGAAGCTGATGGTCGACGATCCGTCGATGACAGTCGTAGCGCGCTCCATCACGCTGACCGACAAGGTCGATACGATCGCAGTCGGCGTGCGGCCGGACAATCCGCATCTCGCGGCCTTTGTCGATCTGTATCTCGACCTCGCTCGGGGTCAGCAGATTCTCAACACGGACGAGATCATCGCCCGCTATCGCCTGGGGAGCAAAGCCTGACAATGGCCATCTCCGACGTAGCCGGACCCCTGCCTTTCGATTGGCGCCTCGCGGCAAGGCGTATCTTGCGATCGCCGGTAACGACGATTGCGATGATTGCTGCAGGAATCCTGTGCGGCCTCTACTATCCAGACTTTGCCCATGCAATCAGCCCTGTCGCACAACTCTACCTGAATTTCCTCAAGATGGTCGTCCTGCCCTATTTGGTCTCATCGGTCATCTTCTCCATCACGGCGATGGTCCAGGACCCGAAATCGGTCCGCTACCTCGGTAAGGTGGGTATGGCCGTGCTGGTCGTGTCGTTCCTGGCCGTGCTGGTGAGCGGCACCTTGTCGCTGATCCTGCAGCCGGGCCAGATCGAGAATCCCCAGTCGCGCATCGAGCTTGGCGAGTTCATCAATTCGCAAGGCAGCGTGTCCACCGATCTCGCCTTCCCGTTCCAGCCGCCGCCCTCCAATGGGGATCCCAGCGGCGGGCATTCGATCCTGCTCGACCTGGTGCCGAACAACGTCTTCAATGCGCTGGCCTCGGGACAGACCATCCAGGTTCTGCTGTTCTGCCTGCTTTTCGGGCTCGCGATGGGGAAGATTCCCCAGCCCTCGTCCATGAGCCTGACGCAGGCGCTCAACGCGGTCTACAGGGCCTGTACGGTGCTGACCAACTGGTTCATCTGGGGGTTGCCCTTTGCAACCTTCATCCTGATCGCGGACCAGACCGCGTCGACCGGAACCAAGCCGCTCACGCTGATGGGCGGTTACCTGCTGGTGATGGGTCTTTCCTGCCTCATATTCGTTGCCGGCGCCTTTGCCATTATCGCCATCCGGTCGCGACGAAGCTACTGGACGACGATCAAGACCTGCCAGCCGCTTCTCATGGTAGCCATCACCACACGCTCTACGGTCGCCTCGCTGCCGTGGGTGATCAACCTTTTGAGCGAGCGCCTGCGGTTCAGCCTGGTGGTCGTGGAACTGCTGGTGCCGCTGCAGGCGGCTTTGCTGCGTACAGGCCCGGCGCTGCTCTACACTTCGGGTGCGCTGTTCATCGCCCAACTCTACGGCCACCCACTTGCCGTCTCGGACCTCGTGCTCGTCGGCATCATCTCGGCGCTTCTCGCCCTCACCACCGGCGGCATGGGCAGCCTGCTCATCCTGTCGCAGATGTCCATCGTCTGCGGCTACCTGAAGCTTCCCTTCGAGGCGGCGTTCGCTTTGTTCGTCGCGGTGGATGCGGCCGTGGACACGTTCATGACGCTGGCCAGCGTCTGCACCGTCGCAGCGAGCACGGCAATGATCGCTCCCAGCCACAGGGAGGCGACACAGCCTGAAACCGTCTCGGAACAGCTCGAAGCCGAGCCTGCCGGATGATCGACGACAGCATCCGTCCCCAGCTCGGCATTATCGGCGGCCTCGGGCCGCTTGCATCGGCTGACTTCTACTTCAAATTGACCCGGATGACCCAGGCGTTCAGAGACAACGAACATGTGCCTGCCGTGATCCTCAGCGTACCGCAGCTGCCCGACAGGACCGAAGCCATCCTTGCCGGCCATGACGGGCCGCTGGCGCCTTTGAAAGCCGCGGTCGCGACGCTCAATACGCTCGGCGTCGCCTGCGTCGCGATGCCGTGCAACACCGCCCATCATTGGTACGACCAACTGGCGGCGAATTCGCGCGCGGAAATCATCCATATCGGCGACGCCGTGGTGGCGGAGACGCGTCGCAGCCTGGAGCGGGGCCGGGTTGCTGTTCTCGCCACCCAGGGCACGCTGGTCTCCGGCTTCTATCAGGACAGGATGTCGGCGGCGGGATTTGAGCTCTGCCTTCCCTCGAACACCGAATTTCAGGCGTGCGTCGACAGCGCGATCAGCCTCGTCAAGGCGGGTTCGATCGTGGATGCGGCGGTTGAAACCGAGCGCGCGCTCGACATCGCGCAAGCGACCGGCGCCGATGCCGCCCTGCTCGGCTGCACCGAACTGTCGGTGGTGGCTGCCAGCCTCAACGACGTGAATGGATTGGTCGTCATCGACAGCAATGCGGCCCTGGCGCGAGCCTGCCTGACGCGATTAGGGTTCGGTACGCAGGAAGCCCGAGGCCTGCCGACCGTATCGCGGCCGCCAGGACATGATTGGCCGATGCGCGCCAGCTTGGCCGTACTGGCGTAACCCGATCTAGACGCTCTCGAGGTATGTCTCGATCTCGAAATCGCTGACATTGAGCGCGAACGTGTTCAGCTCCTGGCGTTTGCAGGCCACAAAGGAGTCGCGCAGGATGGCTGGAAAAATCTCCGCCACATGCGTCCCGCTCTCGAAGGCGGCGATCGCGGATGCCCAGTCCGGCGGCAGCTTTGCCGGCGGAAGTCCCTGGCCGTCAGTGCCGATCGGATCCCCTGGCGACAACTGTCTTTCGATGCCGGTCAGTGCGGCGCCCAATATGGCCGCAAGCACCAGATAGGGGTTGGCGTCGGCTCCCGACACGCGGTGCTCGATACGGCGAGCAGCGGTCGGTCCGCCCGGAATGCGGATCGCGACCATGCGGTTCTCATAGCCCCAGGCGACCGCAGTTGGCGCATAGGATCTTGGGCGCAGCCTGCGGTACGAGTTGAAGTGCGGCGCGAATACCAGCGTGCTCTCGGCCATTGCCGCAAGCAGGCCACCGACTGCATGGCGCATGGTCTCCGAGCCCTGGTCGGTGCCGTCGTCGAAGACGTTGCGCCCTTCACCGTCGACCAGGCTGAAATGAACGTGAAAGCCGTTGCCCGCCCGGTCGCCATAGGGCTTGGCCATGAAGCAGGCGGCAAAGCCGTGCTTGCGGGCAATGCCCTTCACCGTGCGCTTGAACAGCACCGCATCGTCAGCCGCCCGCAACGCGTCCGCGACATGGTTCAGATTGATCTCGAACTGACCGACGCCGTTTTCGGCGATGGCCGTGTCGACGGGAATGCCTTGCGTCCGGCAAGCCTCGTAGACGTCATGGATGAAGGATTCGAAATCGTCGATTTCGTCGATCGACAGCGCCGCGTCGGAATCGAGCCGGCGTCCGGTCACCGGCGAGACAGGGCCGACCGGCCGCTGCGATTGCGGATCGACGAGGTAGAATTCGAGTTCCGTTGCCGCGACCGGGGTCAGGCCCAGGGCCTTGTAGCGATCGAGGATGCGGGCCAGCGCCCGTCGCGGGTCGCCGAGATAGGGCGCGCCGCTTTCGTCGGCAAGCCACAGCGGGACAAGTGCCGTCGGATGCGCCGTCCAGGCCACCGGCAGAATGCCGCGCCCGGTCCACTGGCACAGTCCATCGGCATCGCCGGTCGAGAAAACCAGGCTGTTGCCTTCGATGTCTTCGCCCCAGACGTCCAGTCCGATCAGCGAAAAAGGCATGCGCAGCTTGCCTTCCAGCGCCTTTCTTGCCTGCTCGACGGGAATGCGCTTGCCGCGCATGATACCGTTGAGGTCGCACACCGCCGCCCTCAGGCTCTGGATGTCGGTTCTGCTTTCAAGCCAGTTCAAAACGTCCGCAATTGCATCGCTCAATTTAAAACCTCTGGTTTTCGAAGGTGCCGCAGCCTGACCGGCCGCACGTCCCTGGTAAAAATAGCTGGTGAGTTTTAGGAAAACAGACGTGGCTGTCGCCAAGCGCTTTTCCTTATTTTTTCAAGTCACTAGCTGGTATGTCGGGAGGCATTTCAAAACCAATTGCGCGATCTGCGATCGCAACATAGAGGTTGGAGGGCGGAATGCCAAGCACGAGCCGGTAAACCAGCGCGCAGCCGCTATCGGCGGGAGCGGCGAGCTCGCTGCGGTAAGATCTTGCGCACGCAGCGCCCGAGCCACGCTGTGCAAAACGGTCATCACAAATCTTGACCTCGCATGCACTTGCACCTCTGGCCGCTGTCTGGCTTTTTGGGGTACCCATCGCAACGGACTGATTCGCGTCATGCCGCTCGATTGCAATATGCCCAAGGCAGTCTGCGGGTGGGTCGTGAAGCGCGCGCAATTGACGAAGGAGAAACAGGCATGGCCGAGTTCAAGAAGCCCGAAATCTCCGAGATGAGACCCAAGATCACCGTTATCGGCGTCGGCGGCGGCGGCGGCAATGCCGTCAACAACATGATCGCCGAGCAGCTTCAGGGTACCGAATTCATCGCCGCCAACACCGACGCGCAGGCGCTGACCATGTCCAAGGCGACGCGGCTGATCCAGCTTGGCGCTCATGTCACCGAAGGGCTGGGCGCCGGATCGCTTCCCGAGATCGGTCGCGCCGCGGCCGAGGAATCGCTCGACGAGATCATGGATCATCTGGCCGGCACGCATATGTGTTTCGTCACCGCCGGAATGGGCGGCGGCACGGGAACCGGTGCGGCTCCAATCATCGCCCAGGCGGCGCGCAAAGCCGGCATCCTGACGGTTGGCATCGTCACGAAGCCGTTCACCTTTGAAGGCCGGCGCCGCATGCAGATGGCCGAAGAAGGCATCGAGCGGCTGCGCGAGAGCGCCGACACGGTGATCGTCATCCCGAACCAGAACCTGTTCAGGATCGCCGATGCCAAGACCACCTTCGCCGATGCGTTCGTCATTGCCGACCGGGTGCTCTATGCCGGCGTCAGCTGCATCACCGATCTCATCGTCAAGGAAGGCCTGATCAATCTCGACTTCGCCGATGTCAAATCCGTGATGCGCGACATGGGCCGCGCCATGATGGGCACCGGTGAGGCTTCCGGTGAAGGCCGCGCGATGAAGGCGGCCGAAGCCGCGATCGCCAACCCGCTGCTCGACGAAGTGTCGATGAAAGGCGCCAAGGGCGTGCTGGTCTCGATATCGGGTGGCAGGGACATGACCCTGTTTGAAGTCGACGAGGCCGCCACCCGCATCCGCGAAGAGGTCTACGAGGATGCCGACATCATCGTTGGCGCCATCTTCGACAAGGGCATGGAAGGCCGCTTCAGGGTCTCGGTCGTGGCGACGGGCCTCGACCGTGCTTTTGGCGCCGAGGATGCCGACGCCGGCATCGCGCGCGACCACGCCGGTCAGCCGGCGCGGACGCTTCAATAGTGTTCGGTAAGCGGGCAGGGCGCTGCCGCGCTCCTGCCCTCGATACCAGCGTTCAGCTCAGCCGAACTTCGGGTCCAGACTGCCCGACTTGTAGCGCTTGGCCATTTCGGCGACCGGCAGCGGCTTGATCTTCTGCGCGTTGCCGGCGGTGCCGAACTGTTCGAAGCGCTCCTTGCAGAGCTTGCGCATGGCGGCCATGGCCGGTGTCAGATACTTGCGCGGGTCGAACTCGCTCGGGTTCTCGGTCAGCACCTTGCGGATGGCGCCGGTCAGCGCCATGCGGTTGTCGGTATCGATGTTGATCTTGCGCACGCCGTGCTTGATGCCGCGCTGGATTTCCTCGACCGGGACGCCCCAGGTCGGCTTCATCTGGCCGCCATATTTGTTGATGATCTCCTGCAGATCCTCCGGCACCGAGGACGAGCCGTGCATGACCAGGTGCATGTTCGGCAGGCGGCGATGGATCTCCTCGATGACGTTCATGGCCAGCACCGCGCCGTCCGGCTTGCGCGAGAATTTGTAGGCGCCATGGCTGGTGCCCATGGCAACCGCCAGCGCATCGACATGGGTGTCCTTGACGAACTCGACCGCCTGTTCGGGATCGGTCAAAAGCTGGTCGTGGCTGATCGCGCCTTCGACGCCGTGGCCGTCTTCCTGCTCGCCGCCGCCGCTCTCGAGCGAGCCGAGCACGCCGATCTCGCCTTCGACGGACACGCCGCCCCAATGCGCCATGTCGACGACGCGCTTGGTGATGCCGGAATTGTAGGCGTAGTCGGCCGGCGTCTTGCCGTCTTCCTTCAGCGATCCGTCCATCATGACGGAGGTGAAGCCGTACTGGATCGCGGTGACGCAGGTGGCTTCGTTGTTGCCATGGTCGAGATGCATGCAGACCGGAATGTCGGGATGGATTTCGACCAACGCGTCGATCAGCTTGGCCAGCACCACGTCATTGGCATAGGCGCGCGCGCCGCGGCTAGCCTGCAGGATGACCGGCGACTTGGTCTCCTCGGCGGCCTCCATGATGGCGAGGCCCTGTTCCATGTTGTTCATGTTGAAAGCGGGCACGCCATAGCCGTATTCGGCGGCGTGGTCGAGCAATTGTCTCAGTGTTATGCGAGCCACCCAATAGTCTCCCGTATCTGGTTTCAAGCGCAACGTCGCGGGCCGGCCGGTTTGCCGGTCGGCCCTTGATGCTTCTGGCGGGATTTCAAGGGAACCGCAACCTTCGGAGCGCTTCTCGATCGCAATTCTTGTTGCAGGGTTGAAATCCGGCCAGTTTGACGACCTCAGGCCGCGATCAGGTCCCGCGCCGCCAGGAGTTGCACGCAGGCGTTCGCCGCTTCCTTGCCCTTGACGGTGAAGTGCTCGAAGAAGAAGCGGTGGTGCTCGGCGCTGTCGTGGTAGTTGTGCGGGGTGAGCACCGCCGACAGCACCGGCACGCCGGTCGACAGCTGCACGTTCATCATGCCGTCGATGACAGCACTTGCGACGAACTCATGCCGGTAGATGCCGCCATCGACCACAAAGGCCGTGCCGAGGATCGCGGCATAACGGCCGGTCCCGGCCAGGGTCTTGGCATGCAGGGGGATCTCATAGGCGCCGGGCACGTCGAAAATGTCGACGGTGAAGCGTTCGCCTCCCAGAGAGGCCAGTTCAGCTTCGAAGGCCTGTACGCACTGGTCAACGATGTCGGCATGCCAGCGCGCGCGGATAACGGCGATGCGGGTCGTTTCATAGTCTTTATGGGAATGCTGATTCATGGGTCCATCCTTCCGTTTCGAACCAGAATCAGGACGCACGATACGGATTAAGCCCGCAAAAAGCGGGCCGGCTTCCGTTTCGTCCTCTTCCATCCGGACTGTAACCGTCGGCTCCGGAATCACACCGGATCTGCTGACCTTTCCACTAGAGCGCCACGCGTCCCTTGGACGCGTAAAGGACGCTCTAGCACTTAAGAATCCACGCATTGATGCGTGGACCGGAAAGCGCTCGCGGGCTTGGGTAGAAACCCTTACCGCCGGTGGGGACTTTCACCCCGCCCTGAGAACATTAACGGCTTTGTATGAAAGGGCGGGGCGCTGCTGTCAACCGTGAGAAGGTTGGGCCAAGCACGTTCGACTACCGCGTGCGCCACGCCGCCGCCGATGCGGCAATCAGCATGAGCAGTGCTGCAACCATCACGCAGACAGCAAAGCCGAAGTTGGAATAAAGCGGCCCGAAGCTGGTGGTGCCGACAAAGACCGCGAGGTAAGTCACCGCACTGTTCAGGCCCATGATCGTGCCGCGCCGCGATGGATCGAGCGCCGACAGGCGCATCACCAGGACGTTCAGGCCGAAATGATTGGCCAGTCCCCAGATTGCCACCATGGTCAGGGTCAGCCCGAAACTGCCGCTCGTCGCGGCCATCGCGACGTAGACCACGGCGACAAGAAGATAGGCAAACGGCATGACGCGCCGCGCACCCAGTCTGTCGATGATGCCGTCGAGCAGAGCAGCCGTCCCGAAGCCTATGCCGTAGGCAAGCGCCGCCAGGCCGTTGGCGCTCACCGGCTGTCCAAGCCCGACATGAAGATGGTCGCCGAGATAGCCATAGACGCCGTAGAACGAAGTCATGAAGGCCGCGCACGCGACCAGCAGCGGCAAGATTCCGGGAATGCCGAGCGCTTCCAGCGGGGCGGGCGCCGGTCCGGCCTTCCTGGTGTCGCTGAGCGACGTCGCTGTCAGCCCCATCCATGCAAGGGCCGCAAGCACCGCGACCGCTGCGAAAACGGCGCGCCAATGCACGAGATCGGCAAGCACGGCCGAAAGCGAAACGCCGGCAACCATGCTGAGTGTCCATCCGGTCAGCACGACGCCGATCGTGCCGCTCTCCCTGCCCGGAGGAGCGATGGCCGCCGCGCTGGCATAGATCGCCGGCATGGCGACGCCGGCGGCGATGCCGGCCAGCAGCTGTGCGGCGACCAGCATGATCACCGTGGGTGCCGCGGCGCTGGCGACCAGCGCCAGTGCCAACAGCAGCAGTGCGCCCTGCAGCATTCTGCGAGCACCGAGCCGGTCGATGTAGCGCGCCAGGAACAGCGCGCTGGCAGAGGTGCCGAGGCCGAACGCGGCCGCCGCAATCATCACGGCCGGCACGCTGGTTCCGAACGACGAGGCGACAGCCGGTGCAATCGGACCCAGCACCAGCGAGTTCGAGCCGATGACCGCGATGCAGCCCGTCAACAGATAGGCAAGCGCCGGGATCGGGGCTCGGGCAGTCAATGGTGCAAGTTGATCAATGTTCGACATATCGGCATAATGGCCGTATTCTATTCAGCGGAGAACCAGGAATTTCGCCATGGATGAAGAAACAGATGGCATTCTGCAGAACAGGCCAGCGGCCCGCGATCTCGACGCGATAGACCGAAGAATATTAGGTGTCCTGGTCGATGATGCCACGATCAGCTACGCCGAACTCGGCGATCGCGTCGGCTTGTCGCCACCGGCAGCGCATGAGCGGGTCAAACGGCTCCGGCGCAGCGGCGCCATCCGCAACACGGTCACCATCATCGATCCCCGGGCGGTGAAAAAGCCTTTGCTTGCCTTTGTCCATATCGACACCAGGGGCTGGGGAAAGACGCCGGAACTGATGGCGGTCTCGCAATATCCCGAAGTGGAGGAAATCCATACCGTCGCCGGCGACACCTGCATGCTGCTGAAGGTCCGCACCGAAGACACCAGGGCCCTCGAAGGCCTTTTGGCGCGCCTCTACGAAACGCCGGGCGTCACCTCGACGCGCAGCTATGTGGTGCTCTCGACCTACCTGGAGCGGCCGGTGCAGCCGGGTATCACCGAGACTTGGCCGACACCCAAGCACATGGCCGAGCCTCTGTACTAGAAGCGAGCGGCTATGCCCGCTCGGGAAACATCTGCTTCAGGCCCTCGCGCGACGCCTTGGCGACGCCGCGTTCGGTGATCAGGCCGGTCACCAGTCGCGCCGGCGTCACGTCGAAGGCCGGGTTGGCCGCGGGCGTCGTCTCCGGCGAAATGCGCACCTGGGCAATCTCGCCGGCAGCGGTCTTGCCCCAGACCAGCGAGACTTCGTCGGCCGAGCGCTGCTCGATCGGGATCTCGGCCAGTCCGTCATGCACCGTCCAGTCGATGGTCGGCGACGGCAGCGCGACATAGAACGGCACATCATTGTCGGCGGCGGCGAGCGCCTTCAGGTAGGTGCCGATCTTGTTACAGACGTCGCCGTCGGCGGTGGTGCGGTCGGTGCCGACGATGACCATGTCGATTGCGCCGCGCTGCATCAGATGACCGCCGGCATTGTCGACGATCAGCGTGTGCGGCACGCCGTGCCCGGCCATCTCCCAGGCGGTCAGCTGGGCGCCCTGGTTGCGCGGCCGCGTCTCGTCGACATAGACGTGGACCGGAATGCCGGCTTCTGTGGCCAGGTAGATCGGCGCGGTCGCCGTGCCGTAATCGACCGTCGCCAGCCAGCCGGCATTGCAATGGGTCAGGATGTTGACCGGCTCGCCCTTCTGCTTGCGCGCCGCGATCGCCTTGATGATGGCGAGACCGTTCTCGCCGATGGCGCGGTTGAGGCCGACATCTTCGTCGGCTATCTCACTGGCCCGCCGATAGGCGGCTGCAGCGCGTTGTTCGGTAGGCAAAGGCCGCAGGAAGCGCCGCATTTCGTCCAGCGCCCAGCGCAGATTGATCGCGGTCGGCCGCGTCTCGTGCAGGGTCTCCCACACGGCGTCGAGCGCTGCATCCGACGCATCGTCGGCCATCTGCATGGCGACGCCATAGGCAGCGGTGACGCCGATCAGCGGCGCGCCGCGCACCCACATGTCGCGGATGGCGGTGGCGATGCCGGCAACCGTGCCGATCCTCTCGATGCGGAAATCATGCGGCAGCCAGCGCTGGTCGATGATATCGACCGAACGCCCGTCGTCGCTCAGCCAGATGGTGCGATAGTGGCGGTCGCCGACGTTCAAATGCTGCTCTCCTGTTCGATCAACGCGGCCAGTTGGTTGACCTCGTCGATGCTGTGGATCTGGCGCCGGTTGACGGCGAGGTGGCGGCCGAATTTCAGCGCCTTTGCTTCACAACTGGCGCGCAGATCCTCGTCGGCAATGGTCTCGAAATCGGCATTGTGAGCGAGACCGAGGATGCGCCGGTGCACTTCGACGCCGGCAAAGCCTAGCAGGTCGGTCCAGATCTGGTGCAGCACATGGTCGAGCGCCTGCTCTGAGGCAAGGATGTCGCCCTGGTCCTCGAACAGGCTCTTTTGGTAGAGCATGCCGGTGCGCTCGCTGCGCCATAGATGCGAAAACTCGGCGCGGAACACCGACCAGGTCTCGACCGTCACACCGAGCAGATAGGCGCGCATGGCGTCGCGCTTGCCCTTCTGTTCGTGGCCGCGTTGCGAGAAGAAGGACATCCAGAAATTGGCAAGCAGCATGCCGACGTCGAAAGCCATCGGGCCGTAGAAGGCGAACTCCGGATCGATCATCCGGGTCTCCGTGTCGGTGACCATGATCGAACCGGAATGCAGGTCGCCATGCAGCAGCGTTTCGGCATTGGCGGCGAAGATGTGCTTCAGCCGCTGCGCCTCGACCTTGAGGTCGCGGTCGGCGCGCAGTTCGGCGACCAGGCCGTCGAGCTGCGGCGAGGTGTGCCGGTTCATCTTGGCATCGAAATAGGGATCGGAGAACACCAGGTTTTCGGTGATGTCGCAAAGCTCGACATTGTCGGCGAACAGCGCCAGATCGGCCTTGCGGTCCTTGGCGGCCATATGCAGGTCGGAGCCGCGAAACAGCGTGCGGGCCATGAACAGGCCGATATCCCGGGCGATGTTCGGCAGTTGGCGGCCGTCGATCAGGGCACGGCGCAAGATGATATGCGGCGGCGCAAGATATTCCATGATGATCAGCGCCTGGCCTTCATCGAAATAATGGATCGCCGGCACCGAGCCCGGCGCGCGCGCCTCTTGCCTGGTCAGCGCGTGATATTCGAAGAAGGAGCGCTTCAACGGCAGCGGCCAGCTGTCGCCGACCAGGCGGACATAGGGCAGGGCCTGCTTGACCACGGCCGCACCGCTGGCGCCCTCGACGATGAACACCAGGTTGAGATTGCCGTCGCCGACCTCGCGGACCTTCCAGGCGCCGGTGTCCTTGCCGATCTTCGCGCACAGCGCCTCGTTGCCGCCAAGGCGTGCAGCCAGGGTTTCGACCGACAGGGCTTCGAACGGCAATTCTTCAGTCATCGTTATCCTCCCGCATATGCGCTTCCAACATAACGGAGGCGTGGCGGCCGGGCCAAGCTAGGAAGCGATCTGGCAATTGTCAATCGTGTTGACAATTGCCGATACAGCCCATAGCGTCATGTCAGGGAGGAACGCATGGTCGGCAATGCCGTGTTCCGCGTAGAGGGACTGAGGAAATCCTTTGGCCATAACGAGGTGCTTGGCGGCGTCTCGCTGGAACTGCATGCCGGTGAAGTGACCGTGCTGATGGGCGCCAACGGCGCCGGCAAATCCACCCTCGTCAAGATCATCTCTGGTGTCTACGAACGCGGCGGCGGGACGATGGTGCTCGCCGACCAGGATTTCGCGCCGAAAACCCCGGCCGAGGCGATCCGGGCCGGCGTCGTCACCGTGCACCAGAACATCAATGACGGTGTCGTTGCCGATCTCGACGTCGCCACCAACCTGACGCTGGACCGGCTGAGCGGCAGCGGTGCGCCGACCCTGTTCAATCCAATGCGCGTGCGGCGAGAGGCCAAGGCGGTTGCCGACCGCATGGGGCTGGCCATCGATTTGAAGGCGCGGGTGAGTGATCTTTCGCTGGCCGATCGCCAGATGGTGGCGATTGCCCGCGCGCTGGCGCACAAGCCGAAAGTGCTGATCCTCGACGAGCCGACCTCATCGCTCTCCAGCGCCGAGGCTGATCGGCTGTTTGCCCTGATCGACAGGCTGCGCGAGCAAGGCGTGGCCATCCTCTACATCTCGCACCGTATGTCGGACATAAGGCGGCTGGCCGACCGCATCGTATCGATGCGGGACGGGATCATCTCAGGCATTTTCGACAAGAAACCGCTCGACTATGAAGGCGCGGTCAACGCCATGCTCGGCCGCAAGATCCATCTCGACCGGATTGTTGTCAGGGATTCGGCCAATGCCGTCTTCAAGATAGACGGTCTGCGCATCGCACAAGGCGCACGGCCGATCTCGCTGACGCTCGGCGACGGTGAGGTCGTTGCCATCACCGGCCTCGTCGGCGTCGGCAAGACGGCGCTTGCCGAGACGCTGTTTGGCGTGCGCCAGCCGCTGGCCGGCACAATGACGCTGAACGGCAGGCCTTATGCTCCTGAAACAGCCGGCGAGGCGATCGCCGCCGGCGTGTTCCTCGTTGCCAAGGACCGCGGCGAGAACGGCATCGTCGGCGGCTTCAACATCCAGGAAAATATCAGCCTGCCGTTTCACAAGCGCATGTCACGTTTCGCTGTTCTCAAGCGCCGTCTGGAACGCGCCACGGCGCGCCGGCAGATCGAGGAGCTGGGCATCGTCTGCCGCTCCGAGAAGGACGAGATGTCGGAGCTCTCCGGCGGCAACCAGCAGAAGGTGATGGTCGCCCGCTGGATGGCCCAGCATGCGAGACTGTTCATTCTGGACGAGCCGTTTCAGGGCGTCGATATTTCCGCCCGGCGCGACATCGCCGCCAAGCTCAGGGCCAGTGCAAACGGACGCGCCACGCTGCTTTTCGTCACCGAACTCGACGAGGCGCTGGAGACCGCCGATCGCATCCTGGTCATGTCGGAACAGACCATCGTCGGCGAGCACCGCAATGCCGATGTCGATCTCGACCGCCTGTTGGCCGAGGTCGCCGGCGGGCCGCTGCACAGTGCCGCCTGAGCACGGGCGTTAGGAATGGGAATGGAAAGAGCATGGGTTCGGATTGGCTAAAAACGGCAGCAGCGCGCGGGAGCGCCGAATGACATTGCGCGACCACGCCATCCGCTACGGCTTCATCGTGCTCTTGTTCGGGCTCGTCGCCTATTTCTCGATCGCCGCCGACGGTTTCGTTTCGCCGCAAAGTGCGGTTTTCATCTTCCAGTCGGTCGCCATCACCGGCGTGCTGGCGCTCGGCGTCACCGCCACGCTGGTCGTCGGAGGTTTTGATCTGTCGATCGGCTCGGTCGCCACGTCAGCCATGATGGCGGCCGCCTATGTCATGGTGGTGCTGGAGCAGAACGCCCTTGTCGCGGTCGTCGTCTGCCTGCTCATTGGCGCCATCGTCGGCCTGATCAATGGCTGGCTGATCGTCTACATGCGTGTGCCCGATCTGCTGGCGACGCTCGGCATGATGTTCCTGCTCGTCGGCCTGCAGCGCATTCCAACCGAAGGCCGCTCGATCGCCACCGGCATGACCATGCCTGATGGTTCGGTCGCCAACGGCAAATTCTCCGACGCCTTCCTGGCGCTTGGCCGCCACCGCTTCGACTTCTTCATCCCGAACCTCATTCCAGTGTCGGTGGTGGTGCTGCTCGTGCTCGCCGTGCTGATCTGGTTCTTCCTCGAATACACACGTTTCGGCCGCATGATGTATGCCGTCGGCAGCAATGAGCGCGCCGCCGAACTCGCCGGCGCGCCTGTCAAGGCATACAAGATCTGGGCTTACGTCATTTCAGGTGTTTTTGCCTCGATCGGCGGCATTTTGCTCGCTGCCCGGCTTGGACGCGGCGACATCGCCTCGGGTAATAATCTGCTGCTCGATGCGGTTGCCGCGGCGCTGATCGGCTACGCGGTGCTGGGTGCCGCCAAGCCGAATGCGTTCGGCACAGCCATCGGCGCGCTGTTCGTCGGCATCTTGCTGCAAGGCCTGACGATGATGAACGCGCCTTACTACACGCAGGATTTCATCAAGGGCGTGGTTCTGGTCGTCGCCCTTGTCTTCACCTTTGCGCTTTCGGGCAGGGGCAGGAGATAGCTTTCGACCGGAACAGGATTTTCGAGTTCAACAAGAGTGGAGGAAAACAAAGTGAGCATTACAAGAAGACTTCTGGGGAAGGTGGCGCTCGGATTGGCCGGCGCAACTATGCTGATGCAGGTCCCGGCTTTTGCCGCGGACAAGCCGGCGCCCTTCGACAAGCCCGGCGTCAAGATCGCGCTGGTGCGCTATCTCTCGACCGGCGACTTCTTCCAGGCCTATCTCTCGGGCGTCGAGGCGCAGTCGAAGGCGCTCGGCATCGACCTGCGCGTCCTCGACAGCCGCCAGGATGCGGCTCTTCAGTCCGACATGGTCGATCAGGCCATCGCGCTCGGCGTGCAGGGTATCATCATCCAGCACGGCCTGACCGAATCGATGAAGGACGCCGCGCAGCGTGCGGTCGACGCCGGCATCAAGGTTGTGGCCTTCGACGTCAATGTCGAAAACCCCAAGATCCCGCAGATCGAACAGTCCGATCGCGACCTGGCCCGCCTCGCGCTCGAGCAGGCGGTCAAGGACAATGGCGAAAGCTGGAATGCCGGCTATGTCTATGTCGCCGGCATCGCGCCGCTCGACCGCCGCAACGAGACCTGGGTTGACGTCAAGAAGAAATATGCCGGCATCAAGGAAGTCGCGATGTTCGGCACGCTCGACAATCCGATCGCCAACTCCGTCGCCAACCAGGCGCGTTCGGTGCTGACGGCGCATCCCGACATCAAGGTGATGTTCGCTCCCTATGACGAATTCGCCAAGGGCGTGAAGATCGCTGTCGACGAAGCGGGCTTGAACAAGGGCATCAAGATCTATTCGGCCGACATTTCGACCTCGGACATCGCTGCGATGCGCGAGCCCGACAGCGCCTGGGCCGCGACCGCCGCGACCAACCCGGCCGTCGTCGGCCAGGTCTCGGTGCGTGCGCTGGCACAGCTGCTGGCCGGTGAAGACCCCGGCCACAACGTCGTCGTGCCGCCGACACTGATCACCCAGAAGGACCTCATCGACAAGGACATCAAGAACATGGAGGACCTGTCGGCCAAGCTGCCGCAGTTCGCCCACGCCGATGTCGCGATGCCGGCCTGGATGCCGAACCCGAACGCCAAGTAACTTTCGCTATCGAAGGCCGCCTGCAGCCGCTTGCTGCAGGCGGCCTTTTTGCTGAATATCTGCAGCCGGCGCCAGGCTCCGGCCCAAGGTTCGGTGCGTATATGGAAGCTCAGGCGGCAATCGAGGAAAACCTGTCCGGCGCCGTCGCCGGAACCTTGTTTCGACGCCCGCAGGCCACCACGGGTGTCGTGGTGTTGGGTGGGTCGAGTGGCCGCGTCGATGTTGGGCGCGCACGGCTCTTTGCAAACGAGGGCTCGTCGGCTTTGGCCCTGCAATGGTTTGGCGGTGAGGGCCAGCCTCCCGGAATATGCGAAATTCCCCTCGAAACCTTCTTCGCGGCAACCGATTGTCTCCTTGAAACAGGATGCCACCGCATCGTCTATGTCGGCACATCCAAGGGTGCCGAGGCCTCACTGCTTGCGGCGGTCCATGACCGCGCATCGACGCTGTGGTCGCCATCAGCCCGTCATCGGTGACTTGGGGAAATATTGGTGCTGGCCGGGATGGCGTCAGTTGGCCTGAACGATCCTCATGGTCGCTCGACGGAATTCCCCTGCCATTTGTGCCGACGGATCCAAACTGGACACCAGAATACGTGGATGGCTTGGTATCCTACAGGGGACTCTTCGAACATTGTTTGAAAACCTCCAGGCAGGAAGCGGCTGCGGCGACCATCCCCGTTGAGACCGCATCGGCCGAGATCCTGCTGGTCGCAGGCGGCGACGATGCGCTGTGGCCCTCCCTATGGTTCGCGACAGAAATTGTTCGGCGGCGCAGCGAAGCAGGCAAGATCACACATCTCGTGTCATCGCCGGATGCGGGGCATCGCATTCTCTTGCCTGGCGAGAACACACCACGCTCGACATTGCATGCACATGGCGGCAATGGCGAGGCCGAATCACGGTTGGGCAGAATGGCGTGGGAAGGCATCCGAGAACTGCTGTAGCTGCAGATCCCGAATACCTTCGCCTGTTTTGCGTCAGTCTCGGCCGGTTTTCCCTACCGCAGCGCTGCCGCGATATTGCCGCCGTCGACGGTCGTCACGTCGGCGGTGGTGCGGTCGGCCAGCGCATGATGCAGGAAGGCCTGCGCCACGTCCTGCGCCGTCACTTCCTGGCCGAGCAGATTGCCGGACATGTAGTCCTTCTCCGACACGCCGCGCGCGCCTGAGCGGCTGGCAATCATGGCGTCGGTCAAAAGGCCCGAGCGGATACGGTCGGCGTTGACGGCGTTCGAGCGGATGCCATGCGCGCCATAGTCGAGCGCGTACTGCCTGGACAGGAACAGCGTCGCCGCCTTCGGCACGCCATAGGCGCCGAACTTCGGGCCGGGGTTGACGGCCTGCTTGGAGGTGTTGAACAGAAGCACGCCGCCGGTGCCCTGCTCGAGCATGATGCGCACGGCATTCTGCGCCACCGATTGGTGGGCGAAGAAATTGAGCTCGAAACTCTTGCGCAAAAGTGCATCGTCGAGCTCGCCGATGCGGCCTTCCCAGGCGGCGCCGGCATTGGAAACCAGGATGTCGACACCGCCAAACACGGCGACCGCTTTGTCGAAGGCGGCACGCACCTGTGCCGGGTCGGTGATGTCTGCGGCGACGCCGATCGAATTGTTGCCGGCTTTCTTCGCTGCATCGGCGGCTTTTTCGGCGTCGAGATCGACGACGACGGCATGGGCGCCATTGTCGGCGAACAGCTTTGCCGTCGCTGCACCGATCGCGCCGGCACCGCCGGTGATCAGCACCACCTGGCCGGTCAGCGGCTTCGGCTTGTTGGAGGCGAGCTTGGCCTGTTCCAGCGACCAGTATTCGAGCGGGAACAGGTCGGCCTTGGAAAGCGGATGGAACCGGCCGACGGCCTCGGCGCCACGCACTGCCTCGATCCACATCTCACCGACATCCGACGCGATCTTCGCGTCCTTCAGGGTGCGGCCGTGGCCGAACATGCCGAGGCCGGGCACCAGCGTCAGCCGCGGCATCTGGTCAAGCATGGTGCGCTTGACGTCGTCGAGCGCATCATTGGTTTCGAAATAGGCGCGATAATCCTTGGCGAACGCGTCGACATGGCTCTTGATCACCGCCTTGTAGTCGCCGGCCTTGTCCGCGTCGGGCGCCGGCAGCGCCATCGGCCCGGTCTTGATGCGGATCGACAGATCGGGCGTCGAGACGCCGCGCCCGGCATAATCGGCGATCTCGGCTGAATTGATGAAATCGACAATTGCCGGCGAAGTGCGGAAATCGCTGACCATTCGGTCGAAGCGGCCTTCGCCGCGCGCTACCGCCACCGCGCCGCGCAGCATCGGCGCGATCGACGCCGGCGTCGCGAGCTTTGCCGGCAAGGCTGCCTTTGCCGCCTTCGGCTTGCCGCTTGCGGCAATATAGTCCTCGGCGACGTTCACATAATGGATCATCCGGTCGTAGGCCTGCTTCGCATCGTCGCCGAAGGTGAAGATGCCATGCTTGTCGAGGATTAGGCCCTCGACGTCAGGATCGGCGTCGAAGATGTCGGCAGCCGCCTTGGCGAGGTCGAAGCCGGGCATGATGTAAGGCACGTAACCCATCTTGCTGCCGAAAACCGTCTTCACCAGCGGCTTGGAGTCCTCCTGGTCGACGATGGCGAGAATGGCGGTCGAGTGCGTGTGGTCGACGAACTTGTGCGGCAGGAAGGCATGCAGCAGCGTCTCGACCGACGGGTTGGGCGAGGACGGATCGATGAGGTTGACGCGTTGCAGGGCAACCATGTCCTCGTCGGCCAGCCTGTTCAGCGCGCGCGCCTTGAGCAGCGGCTTGAGCTTGACCGCCGGCAGGCCCTGCGGCTCGATGACGCCCATGTCCCAGCCGCTGCCCTTGACGCACAGCACGTCCCACTGGTCGCCGACGAGGTCGGTTGCCGTCGTCTTGCAAGAGGTGTTGCCGCCGCCATGCAGGACCAGCCGTGGTTCGCCGCCGAGCAGCCGGGTCGTGTAGACGCGCAGCGCCAGGTCGCGGCCGACACCCTTTTTCGCGTAGTCTGCGACGAGTTTTTCGGCGGCTTCGTCATTCCACAAATTCTTCATGTTCGCTTCGTCCGGTTGTTTGTCTTTGATGGTGAAACAGGAATGCCGCGACGCTTTGATGACAATGCGCCGGCGACGGAGAGGGGATTTCCTAGGAGGCCTTTTCTGTCGTGGCAGCCGCATGATCCAGGAGCCGCTGCGCCATGTGCGCGCCGACCACCAGATGCGTGCAAAGGCCGCCGGCGATCGCCGCGAGCAGCGGTTCGAACTTGCTGTCCTCCTGCACCACCACCAACCGCCTGGCGATGGCGCGCAGCGATGCAAGCTCGGCGGAGATCACCCGCCTGTTATAACTGCAGTCGAGCACCTTGCCCTCGGCGTCTATGATCTGCCCGGCAATCACGCCGGCAGCGCCTTGGCTGCGCAGATCCGCCATTTCACTTGGCGTCAGCGCGCCGCATTTGACCAGATGGCTGTCGGCGTCGACCGCGCCGACCGAGTATAACGCCAGGTCGCATTCGCCGACACCCGACAATTGTTCCCGGATCACCGGCTCGGCACGCAGCGCACGCGCAAGTTCTTTCGTAGACAGCACCAGCGGCGCGTAGAAATTGAGCCCTTTGGCGTTGAGCCGCCGCGCGATTTCCATGGTGCATTGGTCGGGGCGATAGGAATAGGGCGCGCCGAGATTGCCGCAGAGCTGCACCACCGTGACATCCTGCAGATCGGCATAGGACATGACGTCGGCAATCATATAGACGGTGCGGCCCCAGGCGACGCCGATGCGGTCGCCCTTCTTGACCAGTTCGAGAAAGACGCTCGCCGCCAGCACGGCGATTTCCGTCGACGGGTCGGCAATATGATCATTCTCCGGCGCGATCCAGACGGCGTCGAGGCTCAGCGCATCCTCGAGCTTGCGCGCCAGCACGTCGTCGGTGAAAAGCTGGGTCGAAGTCGAGATGTTGACGATGCCGGTCTCGCGCGCCTTGCGCAGGTACATGGCGACCGAGGCACGGGAAATGTTAAGCTGGCTCGCCACCTGGTCCTGCCGCAGGCCATGGGCATAGTAGAGCCAAGCGGCCTTGTGGATGAGTTGTTCTGCCGGTCGGATCGCCATGCCGTCTCCTCAGCTGACATTATTCACGGCTCTCGACAAAAGTCAAACTGGGCAGAGGTATGCGATGCTCCCGCTTGCGCCGAATCTGGTTCATCATTGTGCCAAATGCGCTCTGTCCTGGCATCGTTTGTGGTGACGCGGCCCAAGCCTGTGATTAGAACGTCTGAAAGAAAATCGCGGGGAGCATGGGATGGGCAATCCTTACGAACAGGATCTCGACAAGAACGCGGCCAACCATCAGCCGCTGACGCCGCTCACCTATCTGGAGCGCGCGGCCAAGACCTATCCCGACCATATCGCCATCGTCCATGGCCGCCAGCGCATCGACTATCGCACTTTCTGGCAGCGGTCGCTGAAGCTTGCCTCGTCCCTTCAAAAGCGCGGCATCGGCAAGGGCGACACCGTCACCGTCATGCTGTCAAACACGCCGCCGATGCTGGAGGCGCATTTCGGCGTGCCGATGACCAAGGCGGTGCTGCATTCGCTCAACACCCGCCTCGATGCGGCGGTCATCGCCTTCCAACTCGATCATGCCGAGACCAAGGTGCTGATCGTCGACCGCGAATTCTCCGGCGTCGTCAAGCAGGCCCTGGAACTGGCCAGGGTCAAGCCGCTGGTCATCGACTATGACGATCCCGAATACGCCGCCGACGCGCCGTACCCAAAGGGCGAGCGGGTAGGCTCACTGGACTATGAGGCATTTGTCGCAGGCGGCGACGCGGACTTCGCCTGGTCGATGCCCGACGACGAGTGGGATGCGATTTCGCTCAACTACACGTCCGGAACGACGGGCAATCCGAAGGGCGTCGTCTACCACCATCGCGGTGCGGCCCTGATGGCCTACACCAACACCATCCATGCCGGCATGGCCAAGCACGCGGTCTATTTGTGGACGCTGCCGATGTTCCACTGCAATGGCTGGTGCTTTCCCTGGACGCTCGCCGTCCAGGCCGGCACCCATGTCTGTCTGCGCTGGGTGCGGCCGAAGCCGATCTACGATGCGATCGCCGATCAGGGCGTCACCCATCTGTGCGGCGCGCCGGTCGTCATGTCGGTGCTGATCAATGCCAGGGACGAGGACAAGCGCGCATTTCCGCAGACGGTCACTTTCAACACGGCTGCAGCACCCCCGCCGGAAGCCGTGCTGTCGGGGATGGCGGATGCCGGCTTTGCCGTCACCCATCTCTACGGCCTGACCGAGACCTATGGCCCGGCGGTCGTCAACGAATGGCACGGCGCCTGGGATGATCTCGAAAAGGGCGAGCGCAGCGCCAGGAAGGCGCGGCAGGGCGTGCGCTATGCAGCGCTCGAAGGCCTGACGGTCATGGACCCCGAGACGATGCGGACGACACCGGCCGACGGCGAGACAATCGGCGAGGTCATGTTCCGCGGCAACATCGTCATGAAAGGCTACCTGAAAAACCGCAAGGCGAGCGACGAAGCCTTCGCCGGCGGCTGGTTCCATTCCGGCGATCTCGGCGTCATGCACCCCGATGGCTACATCCAGCTCAAGGACCGCTCCAAGGACATCATCATCTCCGGTGGCGAGAACATTTCCTCTATCGAGGTCGAGGACGCGCTCTACAAGCACCCGTCGGTTGCCTCTTGCGGCGTCGTCGCCAGGCCCGACGACAAATGGGGCGAAGTGCCTGTTGCCTATGTCGAGCTGAAACCCGGCAAGGTCGCGACCGAAGCCGAGATCATCGATCACTGCCGCGCGCTGCTTGCCCGGTTCAAAGTGCCGAAGGCGGTCATCTTCGCCGAAATCCCGAAAACCTCGACCGGCAAGATCCAGAAATTCCGGCTACGCGAGATGGCCAAGGGGGCTTAGCTGCATCGCCACCCATGCTTCGCCTCGACAATTTGTCGCGGGCTTCGTCATCCTAGGGTGTAGCAGTCGCGAGCGACGTCGCGGAAACCCTGGAGCTGCTCCGCAGCCCAAGGGATCCATGCCGTCACCTTGCGGCCGAGCTCCGACAGTCGAGAATGGCGGCTGCAGGCTACAGCTCGCTGACCGGTGTAAACCTGTTGATCCGTCGCACTCTTTGACCAACGTCGCGGCATGGATCCTAGGGTCTGCGCCGCGTCGCTTCGCTCCTTGCTTCGCCCTAGGATGACGAATTCATCAGGGCCAGCCGCTAACGGCGATCGTCGATTCCACCTTCTCACTGTCACCATCTGTCACCATTCGTACGTGTATACCGAATCCGCATTGACAGGTCCTTCTTTTCGATTTACGAGTGATGAAAATCAAAATTCGTCATTCGTAAATCGATAGAGGATCATGTCCGAAGCCGCCACCATAGTCGCCGAAGCCGCCCGACAGGAAAATGTAACGCGCATTCTCGATTGCGCCGAGCGCCTGTTCCGGCACTATGGCTACGGCAAGACCAATGTCGCCGACATTGCGCGTGAGCTCGGCATGTCGCCGGCCAACATCTACCGTTTCTTCGCCTCCAAGGTCGAAATCCACCAGGCCGTCTGCGGCCGGATGCTCGGCGCCAGCTACAAGATGGCCTACGAGATTTCGCGCCTGCCGATCAGCGCCGAGGAGCGGCTCCGGCGCTACGTGCATGCGCAATACAAGATGACGATGGAGGTCATGCTCGACGACCAGAAGGTCCACGAGATGGTCATCGTCGCCCTCGAACGGGATTGGGGTGTGATCGACAAGCATGTCGACAGCATTCACGACCTGTTCGCGGAAATCATTCGTGACGGGATCGAGGCCGGTGAGTTCAGAAAACAGGATCCGGTTATCGCGTCTCGCTGTTTCGGCGCCGCGACCGTCATCCTGTGTCACCCGCAGATGGTGGCGCAATGCCTTGCCAAGACCAACCGGGCAATGCCTGACGACCTCGTCGACTATGCAATCAAGGCCTTGAAGTAGCCTCCGCCCGCCGGGCGCCGGTTTCAACGATTCATCTCCATTTCGGGAGTACGCGCGTGTCTTCGTTCAGTTCAATCATCGGCAGGCTGCCGGCTGTAGGCCCGGTGCTGCTTGTCACCGCCACTCTCGGGCTTGCCGGCTGCAGCCAGGAAAAAGCCGAAGTCAAGGATATCATCCGCCCGGTCAAGGTTGTCGAGATCGCGAAGGTACATGACACCCGCACGCTCTCCTATTCCGGGTCGGTGAGGGCCCGCACCGAGAGCGCTCTGGCATTCCGCGTCAATGGCAAGATCACCGAGCGCCTCGTCGATATCGGCCAGCATGTGGCCTCGGGCGATGTGCTCGCCCGCATCGATCCCATTGACTACGACCTTTCGGTCAAGAGCGCGCAGGCAGCGCTCGATGCCGCCGAGCGGCAGGTCGAGACCGTGGAACTCGCCCGCAAGCGTGCCGAGCAGCTTTTTGCCAAGAATTTTGCCCCGAAATCACAGCTCGAACAGGCGACCTTGACCTATGACCAAGCGGTCGCCACCCGTGATTCCGCCCTTTCGACACTGGCTCAGGCGAAGAACCAGGTCGGTTATACCGATCTCAAGGCCGACAGGGATGGCATCGTCACCACGGTCAGCGCCGACGTTGGCCAGGTGGTCGGTTCCGGCACGCCGGTTGTCACTGTCGCTGTCGACGGCGAAAAGGAAGTGCTGATCGCCGTCCCCGAAATGGAAATCGCCGAATTCAAGCCGGGCAAGGCGGTCAAGGCGGGCTTCTGGTCCGACGATGCGCTGGCGCTCGACGGCAAGGTCCGCGAAGTCGCCGGCAGCGCCGATCCGCAATCACGCACCTTTGCCGTCCGCGTCAGCCTGCCCAACGATCCGCGTGTGCTGCTCGGCATGACCGCCAGCATCGAAGCCACGGCGGCCAATGAGCGGCAGCTGGTCTCGATCCCCCTGAGCGCACTGGCCGAGCAAGGCACCCAATCGATCGTCTGGACCGTCGATCGTGGCGCCGACACCGTTCATGCTCGTCCGATCAAGGTTGCCGAGTTCGCCGCCGATGGCGTGCGTGTCGCGGAGGGTTTGAAACCCGGCGATGTCGTGGTCGCCGCCGGCACGCAATTCATGACCGAGAACCTCAAGGTGAAGCTCGCCGGTGATACGGCGCTGCAATCGGCATCCGCGGCGGACGGCGACGCCAAGCAGGTGCGCTGACGACAGACAACCGGCTGCGCGTTCCCGCAGTCGCTGGTTTCCGGGCGGCAGGCGCCCGACCGAGACGCTCGATTGATGTAACCCCCACATCGATTTCGCGTCCCACCGCGATGAGTGCTTCTCCGCTGGGAGAGCCTTGCCGCCCGGAAGCCACTACGAACCCTCGATTTTGTTGCGCTAGATAGATGGACCAGCGTCGATGACCAATTCCACGGAAGAGAAGCGGCCCTTCAACCT